>CAJXQP010000316.1 GCA_913058275.1 uncultured Gammaproteobacteria bacterium
TATTGGCGGAGTGAAAGTTTGAATGCTAAAATAGGTCCACTAGTCCGTAATCCATCATAGATTCCGAATTATCCAGGAAAGAGTGAACACAAATGAGCACAGCTAACAGTTTACAAGTTTTCGACCCCACAACTCCGGGTCAGGATTTAACTGCTTATATCGCTTCGGTGAATAGCATCGCTATGCTTACGCCTGAGCAAGAGCTAGAGCTTGCCAAGCAGTATTACTACGAAGATAACGTGGATGCAGCCAGACAATTGGTTCTCGCACACCTACGCTTCGTCGTACACATGTCCAAAACATTTTCCGGTTATGGCCTATCTCAGGCCGACCTGATCCAAGAAGGTAATGTTGGCCTGATGAAGGCTGTTAAGCGATTCAATCCAGAAGTGGGTGTTCGCCTAGTTTCCTTCGCCGTACATTGGATCAAAGCAGAGATGCATGAATACATTCTGCGCAACTGGCGCATTGTCAAAATCGCGACCACCAAAGCACAGCGCAAACTGTTCTTCAATCTGCGCAGCTCTAAGAAACGTCTTGGTTGGTTGAACAACGAAGAAGCCGAAGCAATGGCACAGGACCTTGGCGTTGATGCCAAAGTCGTTAGGCAAATGGAAGGACGAATGGCTTCCTATGACGCCGCCTTCGATGCCGATTCAGACAGCGACGATGAAGCAGCCTACAAAGCACCGGCTTACTACTTAGAAGATCAGGCGTCTGACCTGTCTACCAATGTAGAAGAAGATGAGTGGGAAGAAGTAACGAACAACAGTCTTCACTCTGCCATGTCTGAACTAGATGATCGCAGCAAAGACATCTTGAACAGCCGCTGGTTAAGTGACACCAAAGCTACGCTGCATGAGTTAGCTGATCGCTACGGCATTTCTGCTGAGCGAATTCGTCAACTCGAAAAAAATGCAATGAATAAGATCAAAGTAAAGATGGCAGCCTAAGCAATGAGCAGCAAAAAAGCCGCGAGTTCTCGCGGCTTTTTTTTGACTTCGATTTGACCTGTTGCCGATAGCATCACTGAGTGCAAACTACCATGAGCAAACTTATTATCATCCTAGCCGGAATGAATGGCTTCTTGGCCGTATCAATCGGCGCATTCGCAGCACATATGCTGCGCGATAGGCTGAGTCCAGAGTTGCTCAATACATTTCAAACCGGCGTGCAATACCATATGTACCATACACTCGCCCTGTTCGGCATCGGTTTGTTGATGCTTAATTTCCCAGCATCGAGCCTGCTGCGCATCAGCGCCTACTTGATGATGACTGGCATTTTTTTATTTTCCGGCAGCCTCTATCTGCTAAGCATTACTGGAATACGATGGCTGGGTGCGGTTACCCCTTTAGGTGGGCTCTGCTTTCTAGCAGCGTGGGCACTCATAGTCTGGTTCGCAGCGAAGCAACAGTTCCCAAGTTAAACGAAGTCACTGAAATAGTAATCAATCGAAGAGTCGATACAACGTAGTGTCTAATTCAATACCAGATGAAAACAAGAGACCAATTCGCAGCTATGTTATTCGCTCCGGGCGGTTGACCGATGCTCAACGTAAAGCAATAGAAAGCTACTGGGAAAGTTACGTCGTCGAATTCAACAACGAAACTCTCGATCCAAACAAACTGTTTGAGAAACCGCAGAAACTGACGGTAGAAATTGGATTCGGGATGGGCGACTCACTGTTAGAGATGGCCAAGCAAGGCCCGGATCAAAACTTCCTCGGAATCGAAGTGCATCAACCAGGAGTAGGGAAACTCCTGAATGGCATCGCAGAGAATCAACTCACGAACATCAAGCTTATCTGTCACGATGCCAGAGAGATATTGGAGACTGGCTTACCCGATAATTGCATAGATAAGCTCCTGCTATTCTTCCCGGACCCATGGCACAAGAAGCGACACAATAAACGACGCCTAGTGCAGCCGGAATTCATCGAGCTGCTGCTTGAGAAATTAAATACGGCGGCGGAGCTTCATTTCGCGACTGACTGGCAGGCCTATGCCGAACACATGATGGAAGTGCTGGAGGCAAACCCTCGTTTGGAAAACATCCTAGGCGCGCAAAACTACTGGCCGGAGCCAGATAGGCCCGTCACAAAATTCGAGAAGAGAGGACAGCGCCTCGGACACGGGGTGTGGGACCTAAGGTTTAGGGCCAAAGTCTCAAGCTAAGGTTTCAATAGGAGGGTTAAGCTAGAACCAGAGTCGGTGTTCGTGCTCTTTAAGCCAATTAATATAAGTGTCGCAACCAGGGCAAATGGACTCAACTCGATTCCAGAACCTCTGCGAGTGGTCCATGTGCAACAGGTGGCAGACTTCATGGGTGATCATGTAGTCGATAATGCTGTAGGGCGCCAACATAATCATCCAGTTGTACTGCAGTACACCCATTGACGTGCAATGCCCCCATTTCGACTTGGTCTTTCTAAGCTTAATTTCAGTGATCTTGTGCTCGACGCCTAAATGACGGGCAAGGCCTCGGGCCCTGGGCAAGATATATTCACTCGCCTTGTCGATTAGAAAGTCTTCTACCTGAACCTTCGCCTTAGCTGGGGTCAGCTTATGCCCCTGAATAATAAACTCATCGCCAACTATCATTACTCGCTGCTTGCGCCCTTCCTTGAAGACGATGGTCCGCTCGCGGGCTCGATAGAAAATCTTGCCGCCTCTCTCGACTCTCAATGCCTGTTTCTCGCGCAGAGATTCTTCGAATAGCCGACCCTCTATCCACGCGTGGTTCGAGCTAATGAACTCCTCTACCTCTAATTTAGACGCACGCAGCGGGCAACGAACGATTACTTTTTGCTGCTTGATATACAGAGCGAGCGTCTTCCGCTTGCTGCGCACTATCTCACACTCATACGGACGCTTCACAGCCTTGCTTCTGCCGCCAAAAATTAAGGGAAGTATTTTTGCCTTGCTCATTAGACTCACTATTTAGCCTGTTTTCTGGCTATTAATCTTGATATCGCTCGCTGGGGATTCGAGGCCTCGCCTTCAAAGCTCTCGATAAACTCCCACCCTGCAAAGGTTTGGGCCAATTCGTCATGCCCCAGGAGAAAATCTGGGTTACTCGGCCTGCCAAACCGCATCTGATCTACAGTGAATGTCTCATAGACAATCAATCCACCGGGCCGAATCGCTTCCTTAATAAAAGGAAAAAGCGGCCTGTGCAGATAGTTGAATACTATGACTGCATCGAAACATTTGCCAATTAGGGGATTCCTGCCCTCACTCACCTCAGCCTCAAAGTCTATCAACCAACAAGCACTTTTTTTCGCGCTAGTCCCTGCTGACTCTAGCACGGGCGCAATGGTTTCTAGTTGGGCTTCATTATTATCTGCAAATAGTACCGGAACATTATGGCTAACTAAAAATAAACCGTTTCTCCCATTGCCGCAGGCGAGATCCAAGACACCATTGCCTATTTGTAGATTGTCGAACAAGCTAGAATTATCTACAAGAAATGATGAAACATTAGCATTTGAATGAGACATGGATAACAGGGTAATGAACTGGTTAGAATAAGAGTTGGATAAGCCGATAATGCACTGGATAGAAAGAGATAGACAGCTAGAATGGAAAGCGTCTCGAATTCTGTTCGAGTTACGGCCAAGGGCTGCGTAGAATCTGTCTCTTATACACATCTGACG
>CAJXQP010000317.1 GCA_913058275.1 uncultured Gammaproteobacteria bacterium
GCTAAGCCCATCTCATCTCAATAAAGAACGAGGAAGTTTCCGTCTGGTAATACTGCAGCGGCGGGAAAACTAAACTTAGGGATCGACACCTCGTCTGTAAATCCCACGTTCTTGTCTGAGCCGTCGGCTGCAAACAAATGCATATTTAGCCTTCCACCTCGCGTGTGGCTAATGGCCTCGCCCCATACGATCAAGCGATCGCCCTCTGAATTGATAGCCACAGCTGGATTCTTCTGACGGGTTTTGATGAAAGGCTCAGCCACAGGCATCGCATCGATACCGGCGCCAAGCTGCAATTGATTGATGCGACCCTCGGTCTCAAAAACCAACCACTGATTATCATCAGCATCGACCGTGATGTCATTGGTGCTGAGTGGACAAGCAGATAGTTCCCATTCCTGTAACTCAGATAACTCAGCGTAGCGACCCGATTCAATTGTCTTGTCTGCAAATTGCACGGTCAGCGCTTGCATGTGCCGACCCACACCTTCGATAGCAGAACGGTAGGCAATGGCGAGTTCATTCTCATCACCAAAATTTGTAGCTAGGGAACAACAAGCACAAGCACCAAGTTCCTTACTCCCCATCTGTAATTCATCACTAAAAGTCGCTCCAGAATCATTGGAGATGCGCCCATAGACGGTACGCTCGTGTTCACTGCTGAGAGCGCCCGCGCCCCAAACGATCGCAACCTGCGACCCAATGGCCGCAATATCAGCGCCCGCATCGAGGCCTTCACCGAATTTTTCGACCACACTTTGCTGCATCTCGAACTGTGATCGTTCGGTATTTGAACGGGAGTAGAAGTATTGATTTTCTCGCGGCAGATACCACACCACATGAACACGACCATCACCACCGACTGCCATTGAGGCTCTCGCTATCGCAAAGGTACGAATATCATAGGCAGTGCTGGACACCTTAATAGGTAGACCGAAGCGATTCTGTTCTGGCAGATACTGACGGTAGTAGAGATTCCCCTCCCGCGCGCTGGGAGCAGAGAGGCGTTTCTTAAAATAGAGAAGATGGATATTGCCGCTATCATCGACGGTTAACCGCGGTTGCACACCACCATCTGGTGTTTCCTGGATACGAATTTCCGCTACCGCGGCACTGCCCAGAAGCAGCCCAAGCAAAAGGCAGAGAATCTGCCCAGCCACTGATAATCGCGCATTTGTCGCTCGTGTGAATTTGTTCATAGCACAGTAATCCAAGGGGTTAGGCGGTAATTTCATCCGGTGTGAAGTAGAATAAAAGCCCAAATTAGTGCAAACTTTGCGCACCGTAATCACGGCTGCAGTGATAGGCATCATAACAGCTAATTCCGGCGATATTGAATCCTGACACCCTCTAAGCGAGTCGGGATAGCTGCTAACTAAGGCGCTTCGGCGCAGGATTAAGACATGCAAATTTTGGCGAGCACACTTAGCAAAACCACCCTAATTCTAATAATAAGCGGCTTTCTGGCTGCCTGCTCTGCACCCGATGAAACGCAGACAGCAGCGCAAATTGACGGACCCGCCTACAACACCAGCCTGGACGTGACACAACTCATGAATCTAGTATTGGAACCTGCGTCGGATATTCTCTGGGATTCGGGCGGCTGGGTTCTCGATGCGTCAGGCTATGAAGAACTTTACCCCACAACCGATGAAGGATGGGCCTACGTGCGCGCACAAGCGGCGATAGTAGTAGAAGCTGGCAATATGCTCGCACTGCCAGGCAGAGCAGAGGACAACGACGCTTGGCTGATCTATGCGCAGGGCCTAAGTGAGGCTGGCGTCCTAGCCATGGAGGCAGCTGCGACCCAGAACGAAGACGACTTCTTTCAGGCGGGCGCGCAACTGTATAGCGTCTGCACAGCCTGCCATCAGGCCTATAACCCCGATATCAACAATCGATTCGACGAAACCGAAGACTAGAAGTTGATGAGAGCCTCAACAATAAGAAGAGTCACCACCTTTGGCATTACGTTACTTCTGCTCAGTGTCTCTGTTTTCTCTCTAAACGCCTTCGGTCACACCATCGAGGGCGGTGACGCTAGTTTTGTCGAGGCAATCGATGGCCCAGCTATCGGTCCCTTCATCTACCTAGGCGCCAAGCACATGGTTACCGGCTATGACCATCTGCTGTTTCTGCTAGGTGTCATCTTCTTCCTGTATCGCCCCAAGCATGTCGTGCAATATGTCACCCTATTCGCCATCGGCCACAGCATCACATTGCTGCTAGGTGTTCTCGGCAATCTGCAGGTGAATGCCTACTTCATCGATGCCGTTATCGGGCTTTCGGTCGTGTACAAGGCCTTCGAGAACATTGACGGGTTCAAACGCGTCTTCGGCTTAGAGCCGAATACTAAGATTGCCGTATTTGTCTTTGGGCTTTTCCACGGCCTAGGACTTGCTACCAAGTTGCAGGAATTCGATCTTTCCGAGAATGGTCTAGTTACCAATATCATCAGTTTTAACATTGGCGTTGAGATTGGACAAATATTAGCCCTGTCGGCAGTGTTTCTAATACTTAGTGTGTGGAGAACAAGTTCTAGCTACCTGCGGCATTCGTTTATAACGAATACGGCGTTGATGACAGGCGGCTTCCTGCTCGCAGGATTTCAGATTAGTGCCTACTTGTTCCAACCCCCATTCTAGATTTTTTACCTTTCAATTCATTCCGAAAATAGTGGAGACCCATCGTGGCCGAGATAGATAGCAATTCGCCGCCCTCTTCGAAGAATATCCTTATAGCGTCCGCCATATCTTTTGTCGTTGCGCTAATCGTACTGTTCAGCTTTATTCTGCCTGCCGAGTTTGGTTCAGACCCACTGGGCACTGGTGATCTGTTCGGCTTAAATGTACTGGGTCTCGAAGAAAACCCTTTTGAGGAACAGCTCGAAGTACATAAAACCGACTCCGTGGAATTCATCCTCGGGCCTTTCGAATCGGTTGAGTATAAGTACTTGCTGGATATGGATGCATCAATGCTATTCAGCTGGGTAGCCGATGGTGAGCTTTACTACGACATGCACGCCGAGCCTGCTGGCTTAGGCGAGGAATATGCGGAAAGCTTCGAGCAAGGCACAGGTGAAAGTCGCATGGGTACTTTCCATGCACCCTTTACCGGCATTCATGGCTGGTTCTGGGAAAACCGTGGCTCTAGCACCATCACCATAAATCTCTACTCTTCTGGCTTCTATGTAAACTCGACTGTGTTCCGCGATGGCGGTAGCTATGAACGAGAACTAGGGACGGTAATAAATTAGCCCTAAGGCGATTCAGGTGAGACGGGATGAAGTCTCGGAATGAGAATCTAGAATAAGAATTTTAGGCAAAAAAAAGCCCGCTAGCAGCGGGCTTTTTTAATTCTTTCGTTAGCTATCGCTAACTATTGGCCTGGCTCTGTAGCATCAGTGCCGTCACGTGGCGCACCAGTACCGGATGAACCCATGAACAATTTACGGCCATCAGGGAAAGTGATGTCACGGCCATTCGCACGGCAAGTAGGCTCACACAATCTGTCTTTAGACTGGTAACCAGTAACAACAATATCTTCGCCTAGTGTTAGTGAGTTGCGGTTGATGCCACGACGCAATAGCTGTCTCTTATACACATCTCCGAGCCCACGAGACCGAGGCTGATCTCG
>CAJXQP010000318.1 GCA_913058275.1 uncultured Gammaproteobacteria bacterium
GGAGCAGGCAGACGCTAGGGCGGAAGAACAAAGAAAGGCGAGAGAGTTGGCATCGTTGCGACAACGTCAGGAACAAGAAAGGCTAAATGCGGATCAGCTCGTGCGAGAACGCGAGGAGCAAAATGAGCTTGAACAAGAGCAGCGCAGGCAGCGAGAATTAGCTGAGGCGCAGCGTCAACAAGAGAGTCGAAATAGAGAAAGGCAGCGGCAAATCGAGGCGGCGAACGCTGCTGCTGCCGAACTGGCTAGCTCAGAATTCGAAATGGTACAGAGTGGCATGGCGATAATTCAACAGGCTGTGCAGAGTGTTTGGTCAAGACCGCCTAGTGCTAGAAATGGCATGCGGGCGATCTTGCAGATAAGGATGTTGCCGACAGGTGAGCTAATTGATGCTGTTATTACCGAGTCCAGTGGTGACCCGGCCTTCGATCGATCGGCGGAGAATGCAGTTTATAGTGCTGCTCCGTTCAGAGAATTACAGGCATTACCTTCTAATGTGTTTAATGAGAATTTCAGGTCTCTTTCACTGATATTCCAACCCGAGGATTTACTGAATTGAATCTACGAAAATCGCTAGCTAGCTTTCTTGTGTGCAGTCTGTTTCTGTTGTCTTTTTCCGCAAACGCGGAGCTAAGCATTCAGATCACGCAGGGCTCGGACAATCCAATCCCCATCGCCGTTGTGCCTTTTTCTTGGCAGGGCAATGGTGTGTTAATTGAAGATATTTCCCAGATAGTTATGAACGACTTAGAGCAGGTTGGCGAATTTAGCCCTCTGTCTCGTTCGAACATGCTCAGCATGCCCAGCGAAGAGCAGGAAGTATTTTATAGCGATTGGCGCATCTTGGCTCAGGACTATCTATTGGTTGGCAAGATCGATAGAACACCGGGTAGTCAACTAGTTCAAGTGCAGTATGAGTTTTTCGACATCAATCGCGAGATAAAACTCGCTGGCGAAGTTCTGACAGGAAGCGTGACCCAGCTTCGTGATATTGCACACGAGATAAGTAACGTAGTGTTTGAGCAGGTAACCGGTACACGTGGAGCTTTCACTAGCCAAATATTGTATGTCGTTGCCGAATATATGAACCCTGAAAGAACAAATTTTCGCCTAGAGAAAGCAGACTACGATGGGCAGCGCGCACAGATACTGTTGGAGTCTGTGGAACCTATTATGTCACCTAGCTGGTCGCCCACCGGCAGAGACGTCGCCTATGTATCGTTCGAGACTGATCTGCCGAGGATCTATATTCAGAATATCGCCACGGGTGATAGGCGTCAGATTACTAACTATCCGAATTTAAACAGTTCACCGGAATGGTCGCCTGACGGCACTAAGCTGGCGATGGTACTGTCCAAAGACGGTAGTCCGGATATCTATGTGCAAGACCTCACAACTAATGAATTAATCCGGGTTACTGATCATCCATTAATTGATACAGAGCCTAGCTGGACTGCCGATAGTAGATCTATCGTATTCATGTCAGAACGTACCGGGCAGCCGCAAATTTACCAGATCGAGCTGGGAGCCAGCTCTTTCAATGTAGAGCGCCTAACTTATGACTGTTTTCAATGCCTTAACGCCAAGTTTATGCCAGATGGTGTAAATCTTGTGCATGTCCGGCGTGAGACGCGGCAGGACCCGAATTACCAGATTGCGGTGCTCAATATCGAAACTTTGAGAGTCATAACTTTGACGAACACCTCATTAGACGAATCGCCCAGTATTGCACCGAACGGCAGCATGGTAATGTATGCCACGAAATTCAATGGAAGGGGAGTGCTAGATGCCGTATCCATTGACGGGGCAGTGAGGTTCCGGCTACCATCCACTCAGGGCGATGTACGGGAGCCATCCTGGTCTCCGTTCCTAAATTAAGCAGTTGAATCACCGAGAGTGGTAGGTTTTATAGATAACGATTTAAGTCTTTGGAGGACTCAAAGAGTGACAAAGCAAAGCATACAAACGATTAAAACGGGCCTAATGGCTATCTCACTATTTGCCTTGGTGGCATGTAGTTCAACTAGCGACACTGAAGAAGGTGCAATGGACGGAGAAGCTTCTTCAAGCAGTGGCTCGTCGAATAATGGCTCCGCGCGCACAAACCCAGGTTCTACCTCGGGCCAGCTGACTCAAGAAGAGATCCGAGCTCAGAATGCTCTACGTCAGACAGTATTCTATTTTGACTTCGATATCGCTGAGTTCAAGCCTGCTGACCGTGAGACACTTTCTTTTCACGCTCGGGATCTGGCTGCAAATTCCCGCAAAAGAATTCGTCTTGAAGGTCACGGCGACGAACGCGGAACGCGCGAGTACAACCTTGCATTGGGCGAACGTCGTGCAAATAGCGTCCTGAACTACTTAATCGTGAATGGCGCGTCGCGTTCGCAGATTGAAGTGGTTAGCTACGGTGAAGAACAGCCTGCGCAAGCTGGTCAAAGCGACAATGCTTATAGCCGTAATCGTCGCGTAGAAGTTGTTTCTCGATAAGCACTTAACTACGTGGTAGTAACAAACTATGAATTACACCCTGAAGGCTGCAACGCGTAAGCTGCATATTTTCTTTTGTGCAAGCCTGCTTAGTTCATCCGTTATAGCCCAAGGGGTTGGTTCAGTAGTCGAATCACAGCCATTCACTCCTGGGCAAGCTCGCTCAGCTAATTCAGCCCCGCTCGCCGGCAATAATAATGATGCAATGTCGCTTCTGCTCGATCAGATTGGTGATCTGCAGACCGAAGTGCAGTCTCTAAGAGCGATGGTTGAGGAACAGAGTTTCGAACTGCGAAAAATGCAGCGCGATTCTCTAAGTCGCTATACCAATGTTGATGACAGACTGATTGGGCTCGAGTCTAGCACTTCATCCGCTGTGCCAGTTGTAGCGAATAGGAGTGCTCCTGGGAGCGGTACTGCAGTGTCGCCGACCGGTAACACCACGCCACTAGTACAAAGGTCAATTACCAATGCTAGGCCAGGTTCTGCTTCTCAATCGCAGCCACGGTCTCAACTGTTGTCGCCTACAACGGCTCCTAACAGAGCGCCAGCCACGCGAAACATAGGAAGAGGAACATTAGAGCCAGCAGTACTCAGCGAACAGCAGCTTTATCAGATGGCCTATGATTCGGTAATTAAGAGTAACTTCGATCTATCAATAGCTGAGTTCGATCAGTACCTCAGCATCTATCCCCAAGGCCGTTTCGTCGCCAACGCGCACTATTGGAAAGGGCAGGCCTATCTCTACCTAAATCGATACAGCGAGGCGGTAGATTCTTATGAAGTGATAGGGAATCAACATCAAGATTCGGCGAAGCTACCAGATGCTCTCTACGGACTGGCGCTCGCTTATGAAGGCATGGGAAACATCACTGAAGCTAGGCGGCTATTGAACGACATAAGAAGAAGGTTTCCTAATACCGGTGTCGCTAACTTAGCAGATACCCGGCTACTATCCCTCGACTAGTTAAATAATCAGATTTCAGAAACTACCCGTAAGAAGGCTATGCGCAGCGCATTTTGCGTGACGCGATAGCCGTAGTTACACTATCCAAGAGACCGATTGATGAGCCTCATGAGCACTCTACGTATAACCTGTCTCTTATACACATCTCCGAGCCCACGAGACCGAGGCTGATCTCG
>CAJXQP010000319.1 GCA_913058275.1 uncultured Gammaproteobacteria bacterium
GAGACAGATAGTGATCATGGACGCTGCAGTTCGGTTTCGCGGAATCGGAATTGTGTGGGTTCTCGGGGGAGTAGCTCCTGCCTCGAAAACAGCCAGTAATTGTATAGCAATTCAGGTGACTAAGCAGGCCGAATATATTCTTCAATTTGAGAGCCAGATGGTGTCACTTCGGTTGCACTGGATATGCTTTCACAAGATAATAGCCGCGTTTTAAAATCCATCAATTTTACCGACATAGAAAGGGGTATTTGTGGTCCGTCCTAACGTAGATGATTACTTCGGCGACTGGAAACAGCGCGAAGCACTAGTGCAGGAAATGATTCCTGTTATCGGTCGACTATTCAGTCAGCGAAATGTAGGTGTGTATATCTACGGCAGGCCGCTGCATAACCGATCTGTGACTTTCATCATGAAGGCGCACCGCTTCGTTCGTCAGATAGAACGCAACGAGATGTCGGAATTCGAATCCCACAACGTACTGATAGCGCTGGCGAAACTGGATCTTTGGCATGTGCAGATTGATTTGGGCAAGCTGACCGTTCGCTTCATGGAACATCAGGAAGAGAAAGGGGGCGCCGCTCAGGGTGTTGACGAATTTGTACAGGGCGAGTTGGCATACTTGGATGGGGTGAACGAGAATCCCATTAAAAAATGCCAGCATGTCGTGCTATACGGTTTCGGGCGAATAGGCAGGTTGATGGCTCGCCTGCTTATAGAGCGAACGAGCACCGCTGAAATTATGCAGCTTAAGGCTATAGTGGTCAGACCTGGCGGCGAAGGCGATCTGCAAAAACGGGCGAGCCTGTTCATGAATGATTCTGTGCACGGTGCCTTTCAAGGAACGCTGCGCGTCGACGAGGAGAACAACAGCCTTATTGCCAACGGTAACGAGATAAAGGTTATCTACGCGAATGCCCCTGAAGAGATTGACTATACCCAGTACGGTATCGAAGACGCGATGATCATCGATAACACCGGCATGTGGCGTGACGAGGCAGGTCTGTCACGGCACTTAGAGGCTAAGGGCGCGGCGAAGGTGCTGCTCACTGCTCCGGGCAAGGGCAATATGAAAAATATCGTCTATGGTATTAACGACGATCAAATTTCTGCGGACGATAAAATCCTTACTGCCGCTTCGTGCACCACTAACGCGATTGCGCCGGTACTGAAAGTAGTAAATGACAAATTTGGGATTGTGAAAGGTCACGTAGAGACAGTTCACGCCTATACGAATGACCAGAACCTGATCGACAACTACCACACAGGCAGTCGTCGTGGTCGCTCTGCTGCATTGAATATGGTGCTGACCGAGACAGGTGCGGCGAAGGCGGTAGTCAAGGCTATCCCTGAGCTTGAAGGAAAATTGACTGGCAATGCGATCCGCGTGCCAATCCCTAACGTATCTATGGCGATCATGAACTTGACGCTGGAGAAGGCTACTACACGTGAAGAGCTCAATGAGTTTCTACGTGATATCGCTCTATACTCCAAGTTACAGAATCAGATCAGCTATACGGAGTCTCCAGATGCCGTATCTAGTGATTTCGTGGGTAGCAGAGAGGCGGGCATTGTGGATAGCAATGCCACCATCGTTAACGACAACCATGCAGTACTCTATCTGTGGTATGACAATGAATTTGGCTACTGCTGTCAGGTAGGCAGGATGGTTTACAAAATGGCAGGCATCATTTATCAGAAATATCCTTTAGAGGAATAGCGATAGTTGCCATATCTGCTGCAGTGGCTGGCTAACGCTCGCTATTGCAGGGGCTTAGGCCTATAATTCGCCCCGCTTGAAACGCAGCACCAGTTTCCAAAACACACATTACTTTGCCGTTGTCATGTTGCAGGCATGACAACGGTTGTATTTTATTTACCGCGGGCAACACGCTAAACAGCGCCTAGATTGACTTAATGATCAGAACAAAACGTGGACTGAATCTACCGATTTCTGGAGCACCCGAACAGGTGACAGGAAAGGCTCGGTCGACGCGGTCAGTTGCGCTGCTTGGCTGCGATTACGTAGGCTTGAAGCCGACCATGCTCGTCGTCGAAGGCGATAAGGTGCTGCTTGGTCAAGCATTGTTTCGCGACAAGAAAAATCCCTCGGTAATATTCACCTCCCCAGGCTGCGGTCGAGTCGCTGCCATCAATCGTGGTCCACAGAGAAAACTCCTCTCGGTCGTGGTGGAATTAGAAGAAGGTGAGGGTGGCGTCGAACAGGTCGAGCTAAATAGTTATTCGGATGCGCAGCTCAAAGAATTATCCAAAGAAACCATCCAAGAAGACCTTTTGACCTCCGGTCTATGGACCTGCCTGCGAACACGCCCCTTTAGTAAAGTAGCTGATCCATCCAGACAGGCACATTCACTTTTTATAAATGCGATGGATACGAACCCACTGGCAGCACATCCGGGCATCGTTATGAAGGACGAAGTGAGCAACTTCGTCCTAGGCGTAAATCTGTTATCGAAATTACCTCAGCAACACACCTATGTATGCGTAGATCGTAAAGTTGATGGCTTGCTGAAGGAACAAGAGTTCGCGGACAGCGTTAAGGTTCAGGACTTCAGAGGGCCTCATCCCTCCGGGCTGACAGGAACACATATTCATTACCTCGAGCCTGCGGGAATAGGCAAGCATATCTGGTCACTAAATTATCAGGACGTGATCGCAATCGGTAAGCTATTCAGTACAGGCATACTAAATGTTGAGCGCATCATCTCACTAGCTGGCCCTCAGGTGAGTGAGCCGCGCTTGCTTGCTAGCCGTCTTGGTGCCGATCTCCAAGAAATGTGTGTAGGCGAGCTGGAACCGCACGAGAGCCGTATCATTTCAGGGTCTGTGCTAGGTGGGCGAACAGCTGCAAGTGCCCAGAGCTATCTCGGTCGCTACCACTTGCAGGTATCAGTGCTGCGCGAGGGTAGAGAACGTCCGCTGTTAGGTTATTTGTCGCCGGGAGCGAATCGCCATTCTGTGATGGGGATTTACATCTCCGGTATTGATAAGAGCAAGCGCCACACTATGTCCACTAGTACACAGGGTAGTAATAGGGCAATGGTGCCGATCGGCGCCTATGAAAAGATCATGCCTCTAGATATTCTTCCAACGCAATTGCTGCGTGCATTGATAGTGGGTGATCTAGAGACAGCGCAGAATCTTGGTGCGCTGGAACTCGATGAGGAAGACCTAGCGCTTTGTAGTTATGTTTGTCCTGGTAAGTATGAGTACGGGCCCATTCTGCGTGACAATCTTACGCGCATCGAGAAAGAGGCATAACCGGCTATGGGACTTCGTCGTATATTAGATGATATGGAGCCGCACTTTACTAAAGGTGGCCGGTTCGAGTCTTGGTATGCCTTGTATGAGGCTGTGGATACCATCTTTTACACGCCAAATAAGGTTACGGTTGCTGAGCCGCATGTGCGTGATGGAATAGATTTAAAGAGAGTGATGATAACGGTTTGGTTTGCCGCATTCTTCCCGATGTTCTACGGCATGTTCAATATCGGCTTCCAGGCGAATAGCGCGATAGTAGCCATGGGTCTCGAGGGTAGTGGCGACTGGCACGAATTGATCTGTCTCTTATACACATCTCCGAGCCCACGAGACCGAGGCTGATCTCGT
>CAJXQP010000320.1 GCA_913058275.1 uncultured Gammaproteobacteria bacterium
GCTAATATCCGCCGATGGAGTCAATATGGAATCAAAAGTGGAACCAATAGAGCAGCCCAAGCAAGATGACCTGAGCCGGCTAGTCTCCCTTTTGGAGCAGGCGCATCAATCCCTCGCTCAGCACTGGCTGGGTGATGATTTCGTAATTGAACTACTGCTAGCCAGCGTTATCGCCAGGGGCCATGTGCTGGTCGTGGATGTGCCCGGTGTTGGCAAGACCACGTTGGCCAAGGGCCTAGAGACATAGCTTTTTCGCGCAAGAACTTTTAGTCTCTAGTTAGAACATTCTTAGAACCATTTAGGAGAAGCATGCGATGAAATCAGTCCACAAATTATCGAAATACATTGGCCTACTTTTTGTTGGGGTATCTACAGTATTAGCAACCTCTCTCATTCAGGCAGCTGACAACGATTGGGTAACTCTGATAGATGGAACGCAGGGAATGGAGAATTTCAACATTGTCGGTGATGCGAATTGGTCTGCCGAACACAATGCTATTCAGGCAACGCAGGGTAGCGGTGCATCCTGGCTAGTAAGCAAAAACAGTTATAGTGATTTTTCATTGCGTGTTGAATTCTGGGCAAGCAACGACTCCAATAGCGGCATCTATATGCGCTGCGAAGATGCGAATCAGATCACCGATCGTACCTGCTATGAAGCGAATGTATTCGACCAGCGCGGCGATCCCTCATTCGGCACCGGCGCAATAGTTCACATTTCTCCAGTGGATGAGCCTAGACCTACAGCCGGGAACAGTTGGAATGTGTTCGTTATTACTTTAGACGGTGATCACTTGGTGGTAGAGCTCAATGGCAAGCGAACAGTAGATGTACACGATGATCTACTTTCAAGCGGACCGATAGCCTTGCAATGGGGTCGCGGTGCCCTGCGTTTTCGCAAAGTAGTAATTAAAGAGCTATAAAACAGAAAAAGGCGGAAAGAGAGTAAACTCTCCTCCGCCTCTTCTTCGAAAACCTAGAGCTTATTTTTCAGCCAATTCCTTCATCGCAACTAGTGCTCCTTCGAACATACCACGTCGTTGGGCGACATTCGCATCCTTCGCTGCCTGATCTTCCAAGTTCGACACATCTAACATCAGCGTGTACAACAGCTTGGAGCTGTTCGCGCCTGTAGGTCGTGCTTCAAGGAAGCCATGGTAGTGATCATAGAATCCATCTTCCGGTGCCGGCTGTGTGTAGCCATAGGACAACTCAGTCTCAGCAACTAGAATCTCGAGAATTCTGCCGCCCAATAGCGAACGGACCGTGCCTAGAGCGCCATCACCTGCAGTGATCTCGCACGGGAGACCGAGCCATTCGCTGATATCACAGTAACCACCGACCTTGGACCAAACTTCGGCGGCGGGTTTATCGACATCGATCTCCATTTCGATTGCTACGTATTCCTGTGCGAATGCTGTTGAAGCAATGAAGCCAGGAAGTGCCAGGAGAGTCAAAATTAAGCGTTTCATGCGTGTTTCCTTTTCTATGATTGTTATTAGTGATTGGTTTTTGTAATTCGTAATTTACGGATAAGTGTTAGCTACAGGATAGCGGTTTACTTAGCTTCCGTCATAGTCATTTGCTGATTGGCGATATCCAGCGTTATGACTAATTCCTCCAACACTGCTGCTCCTATCGAACCCACTGTCAGGAACGCCGCCTCAGGAGCAGACATCTCAGGCTTGGGGCCTCGATCTACGTAGTGATCGTAGGGAACTTCCAATAGAGGAATATTTGTCTCCACGTTGCGCAGTGCAATTTCGCCAATCTCAAAGGAGCCGACATACTCGATGAAGAAATCCGCTGCCTCGAGCTGAGAATTATCACCAAGGAACTCAGCAGCAGTGAGATCTAGGCCTTCGGCTGTCGCTCTATCCAACAGCAGCTCTCCGCTGTATTCACTATCGACACGCAGCCATGTCTCATGGCTCTCTACAACACCCTGAACCGAGAATTCGTCGAGGTCAGCATTAACATGGAAGTTTACGGAAGTAGCGCTGTCGAAATCGTGTGATCGGCTCTGAGAGGAACAGACCTCATCGTCCGCAAAATTGATTTGTAGCAGCGCATTCGCATCTGAGCCTGCAACCAATGCCACGAGAACATCACCCTCGGCGTCCGCTAGGGGCCGACAATCACCATCTGCAGCATAGGCCAATTGACCGATTACGAGCCCAGCGCTCAGCCATAAGCATGAAAATTTGTTCATAGTGATAGGTTTTACAACTCTTTGTTTCAAGTATTCGACGCCAAGATTACAACAGATTCCCGCCTAGCAATAGAGCCATGTCTATGTAGAGCAAACCCACAGAAAGTAACGCACATGCTCTAGCGTGGTGCGCTGGCACAGTAATGGCGCAAATTATCATGCCTATGTAGCGATATATTGGCCTATTCAGCGAATTACTGCTGATTCAAAATACTGTAATGTTCGCCTGTTAGGCTTCTCTAGAGCGGGCTGAAGGCAATGATGAGACGCTTCCAACTGAAGCAAAGCGCCCAGACCCTCAGCCGAGAATTATTCTTGCTATTGGCACAAGGATTGCAAAATACGAAGTATCGCTTCTGCTAGCGCACCACCGCGAGCTGATTCTATGGATTCAGAATCTTTTCCATTCGATTACACAAGCCCACTTAGGACTACTACCCAATGCAAACCCAACACAGAGGCCTACGTACATTTTGTACGGCAGCCGAACATCTTAGTTTCAAAAAAGCAGCTAATGAACTTAGTCTTACACCGAGTGCTGTGAGTCATCAGATCAGCGATTTGGAGGAAGATCTAGGTACCAAACTTTTCAAGCGACTCACTCGATCGATCTCACTGACTCAAGATGGCTCTCATTTATACAGGGAGATTAATCCGTATCTAAGGGCAATCGACGATGCGACTACGAAGATTCGCAAGCAGAATACACGGTACCCGCTACTGGTGCAGATGCCGGAGTTCTTCGCTAGCGAGCTACTTATGCCGCGCATGAATGAATTCTCTGAAGTCTATCCCGATATCGACCTGCGTGTCGAAGGGCTAGGCATAACCGATAATCCCAATCCGGCCGCTGACATTAGTATCGTACTTTCGCGCAAGACCCCGAACGCCACCAAAGTAGCCAAGTTATTCCCTATTCGTTATATCCCAGCGTGCAGCCTTGAGCAGAAGGAAAAATGGGAGTTGGAAGGAATTACCGAACTTGCTGCCATCAAAAAGGCGACGATTCTTTTGCACAAAGCCAGACCAAATGCCTGGGAGCAATGGGCGGAGAATGCGGGCGTGGCAGGTCTACGGCCCAAGAAAATAATCTATGTCGATAGCATGTTTGCTCTATCGCGGGCCGCGGAACAAAGTGTAGGCATTGCACTTATGCCACTACCGGTAAGTCAGGATTGGTTTGATTCTGGTTCGTTAGTAGCACTACACGAATCCCATCTCGTTACAGAAGATTACTATTGGCTAGTTCTAAATGGAAACAGTAACAGGAAAATATCCTTGTTTTTCTGGCACTGGTTAATCAAGATTTTTAACCCGCAGCAACTCGAAATGTAAGTGAAATTATTTCACCCGTTACATTAGGAAACATACTTTGTCAGCACGCGGCACGATCCTTACTATAGACAC
>CAJXQP010000321.1 GCA_913058275.1 uncultured Gammaproteobacteria bacterium
ACGAGATCAGCCTCGGTCTCGTGGGCTCGGAGATGTGTATAAGAGACAGAACTACTTGTAACGGTGGGGATATTGGGCATTTTACTGGCTGTGTCGTTGCCTAATTTTCAGGACACTATTGAGAACAGCGTTGGCTCTGAATCTTATGTTAGGCAATCTTGGCGAAAGGTAGAGTAGGTGGATACAGATAAGGAGAATTGAAATGAAGTATCTATTAGAAGGAAAAACAAGTCTTGTGATAGGTTTGCGATTCATATTCTTGCTGTGGATTTTAAGCTCTTCGATTTCGCTAAATGCGCAAGCAGTGCTTTCTGGATCGCAGGCTGGTGCGCTTCAAGATATGCAGCGTTCAGATGGTTTTTTTACTATCTCGAATCGCAATTACGGATTCGATGAAGAGTTGACCCGCGTATTCTATGACGGACAGGAGGTCGGCTCTGACTTTCTCAATGAAAATATAGTTGTTCGTTTTGTCACAAATCGAGATGGGCTGATGGTTAGGATTGAAGTTTTAGGGCCAATCGAGAATATAATGGCCCTCGAGGAAAGTTAGCCTGATAGCAACTTTGCAATCAAAAACCAGATAATAAATGATAGCAACAGAAGGATTAATAATGAGGCAAGCTAGCCGCAACGGGTTCACTCTCCTCGAGCTTTTGATTGTTGTGGCAATCATGGGGATTCTGGCGAGCATAGCTATACCTGCCTATCAGAACAGCGTGGCACGATCTAGCCGTGCCGAGGCAAAAACCGAGTTGCTGCAAGTGGCCTCGGACCAGGAGCGCTACTTTTCAAATTTTAACACCTACGTAGATGACGCTCTGCCACTTAATACTCCTGTAGTGGCTAGTCGCGATCGAACAACTCAAAACGGGTTTTACCTAATCAGTGTTGCCGACTGTGGAGGAGGAGCGATTACAAATTGCTTCCTGGCTACCGCTACTGCCCAGAATGATCAAACGGCAGATACATGTACGACATTAACAGTTTCTAATACCGGTGCCCGCGGCGCTACGGGCGATACTATCAACGAATGCTGGCAGCGATAGCAGTCTTCGTCAGTCACAACTCAACGGCCTTCCGCGACTGTCTTCTTTAATCCCGTCACCATTACTATCTTGAGCGAAGCGCAGTCGTGCCGTTCGATTTACAATCAGTTGCCTAACCAATTTACTGTCGCCAGAGAAAGGGCCGTAGGTGTAATTTCCATTCTGTGAATGCGTTGTACCTAGGCTCGTTAGTTGTAGGTATAGTTTGTTTTGAAATGCCCTGAATCTAATATGACCTTTGCCATCGGGGAATGTGATGTAGCGGACTAGTCTGTCATCTTCGTTAATGGCTCGGTCACGATTACGACCAATGGCAGGACGATGCGATAGATATTGTAAACGACTGATACGTTGTGTATCTGGCCTGGGTATTGTGCGGTTCTTTCGTTCATGGTTTCCGTTATAATTGGAATGTTGGCGGGCATTGTACCAAAAAGGCTATCAGTAAAGTCTATTGGTAGCGGTTTAAATAGATTGTCTGAGTATGGATTTTAGGATAACAGCGAAGAGATAGATATGGGGCAGCAAATTAGCGTCGTAATGGCGCAACTCAATTTCTTAGTCGGAGATATTGACTTCAATTCTTCTCTAATTATTGAGAAGGCAAAAGAGGCGATTCAGGAAAATTCGGCTGATATTATTGCCTATCCGGAGCTTGCATTAACCGGCTACCCACCAGAGGATCTTCTTTTTCGCCCCAGTCTATCTATTCGCATAGAGAAGGCCCTGCAACGAATTCGCGATGAAAATTTAGCCGCCTATTTAGTAATCGGATATCCAGAAAGAGTGGGCAACAAGCTATTCAACTCCCTAGCGATAATCAGGCATGGAAAGCAAGTTGCGAACTATCGTAAACAACATCTTCCAAACTATCAGGTATTCGATGAACAGAGATATTTCGATAGCGGCACTGATGTCTGCCTGCTCGAGATTGCCGGTCAAAAAGTAGCCTTTACGATCTGCGAAGATATGTGGGAGCAAGAGCCCATCATGCAGGCTCGATCTGTTGGCGCTCAATTGATGATCAACATCAATGCGTCTCCCTATCATATGAATAAGTTGAGTGAGCGGCAGGCGCTGCTGCGTAAAAGAAGTATTGAGGGTGGGTTCCCAATAATATATGTGAACATGGTAGGTGGGCAGGACGAGCTGGTATTCGATGGTGGTTCGATGGCCGTTACCGCCAGTGGAGAATGTCACTGTCTCGCCCCTAGCTATAGGGAGGCTCTGGTGCCTGTCTTGGTTCATGTGGGCAAGAGTCCCGGCAGCCCTTGTGAAATCCCCCTGCAGCAGATAGCGCCGCCATTGTCTTTGGAGGCGCAGGTGTACCAAAGCTTAGTGCTAGGTGTGCGAGACTATGTGAACAAGAATAAATTTAAGGGCGTTGTCTTAGGGTTGTCTGGTGGGATTGATTCAGCGCTTACTCTCGCAATCGCTGTGGATGCGCTTGGTAGCGATCGTGTTCAAGCAGTGATGATGCCATTTACCTACACTTCTAAGCTTAGTCTCGACGCGGCTGCGCAGCAGGCTAATAAGCAAGGTGTCGATTATCAAAAGATACCTATTGAGGGAATCTATTCCGCTTTTATGCAGTCCCTAGAGGAGCAGTTCGCGAATACCGAGACAGATGTCACCGAACAAAACCTGCAGGCAAGATGCAGAGGTGTTCTCTTGATGGCTATCTCTAATAAGAAGGGCCTGTTGGTTCTTACTACGGGCAACAAGAGTGAGATTGCTGTTGGTTATTCGACGCTGTATGGCGACATGGCAGGTGGGTTCGATGCGCTAAAAGACGTGTCTAAGACGTTGGTCTATAGTTTGGCTCGCTATCGCAATACCGGATTCTCAGCTATTGCACAGGAGGTTATTCCACAGAAGGTTATAGATCGTCCGCCCTCGGCTGAACTGGCTCCAGATCAAGTTGATCAAGACAGTCTGCCTCCCTATGACGTGTTAGATCGCATTTTAGAGTTGTACGTGGAGCATGATTGCAGTGCCGACTCTATCATTGCGCAAGGGTTCGATGAGCAAGTGGTAAGGCGTGTGTTGCGGCTTGTAGATTTAAATGAGTATAAACGACGGCAGAGCCCTATTGGCGTTCGGCTAACACAGCGCGGGTTTGGTCGCGACCGTCGTTATCCGATAACGAATGCCTGGCCTATAGGTGAATAGTTTCGGTCTATCTCTTTGGGCTGAAGAGCTATCTAGGTGGGGGAGGCGGTGGTCTAATCGCGTTGGGACGTTGCGGTGTTTGTGGGCGTACCTGCGGAGTTTGGTTCCTGTCCTGACGTAGCACATCTTGATTCTGTCGAATCACATCACGAATACGCTGTTGGTCCTGCGTGCCACGAGCTGCGTCTCCCTGATTGGCTCGCCGCAGCAGCTGCTGCTCAAATTGCTCTCTTAGTCTGCTGCGTTGGGCCTGAGACATATCCTGATAACGACGCTGTACATTCCTTAAGCGTCGCTGATCAGGCCTGCTAAGGCTATTGAAGCGCCGAAATCGTTGATTGATTACTCTGTCTCTTATACACATCTCCGAGCCCACGAGACCGAGGCTGATCTC
>CAJXQP010000322.1 GCA_913058275.1 uncultured Gammaproteobacteria bacterium
AGCCTCGGTCTCGTGGGCTCGGGAGATGTGTATAAGAGACAGATCGGAATACTGATTCGGAAAAACTATAACCTACTGCTGATATCTGTGATTGGTGTTGCGATTCTCTACTTCACAATCTACGTCGGTAGCGTGATGCCTCTGGAATTACCGGGGGATATTTTTGGGCTCGGAGCCAATGGCAACTGGATTATTTTGCTGTTTGTCTATGCCGGTATTGCTTCGATGTTGCCGGTATGGCTGCTATTGCAACCACGAGACTACATCAATGGTGCGCAGCTAGTCCTAGGTTTGTTCGTTCTCTACAGTGCGGTGTTTATCGCGTTGCCAAATGTTTCTGCACCAGCGTTCAATCCGAATCTGGCTGTTGATACGCCGCCCATATGGCCAATTCTATTCGTTACAATTGCCTGTGGTGCCTTGTCTGGATTCCACGGAATCGTAGCCTCAGGAACCAGCTCTAAGCAGCTGAGCAATGAGAAGGACGCGCGCTTTGTTGGTTATCTTGGTGCGCTTGGCGAAGGCTCGCTAGCTTTGATAACGATCGTTGCTGTGACCGGCTCGTTGTACGCTGCTACTGGTGCGGAATGGGATGCGATCTATTCTGGTTACGCGAGTGGCCCTGGGCAGAAAGGCTTCATCGACGGCGGTGCGATTCTGATTTCCACTGGGTGGGGTATCCCTATAGCCTTCTCACAAACCATGCTAGCGGTAATGGTAGTGCTCTTTGCGGGGACTACTATGGATGCCGGCTTACGGCTGCAGCGCTACATCATTCAAGAGTGGGGCAGCATCTATAACATCGCTCCGTTCAAGAACAACATCATCGCTACACTGGTGGCAATAGCCGCCTGTTTGATGTTGGCATTCGGTGTGTCCGCGGGCAATTATCCCGGAGACGGCGGCGCTTTGATCTGGCCTGTATTCGGTGGCACTAATCAGATTTTGGCAGCGATGACCTTGCTGCTAATTTCGGTTTATCTGATGCGGCTGGGACGCCCGACAAAAGCTATATTGGCGCCGATGATCTTTATCTTCATAATGGCATTCTGGGCCTCTTGCTGGTACATCGTGAGTCATTATCAAAATGGTCAATGGGCATTGGTTATTATCGAAGTATTGGTGATGATCACGAGCATCATGGTTATGCTGGAAGCGCTAGGCGTAATTTCGAAGATCAGAAGTGGCGAGATTGCTATTGAATCGGCGGACGCTGCAAATACGGAAGAGTAGGTGCTGGATTTTATTCAGTAGCTAGGGTGTTGGCTAACCCTAGTTCCCAATGAAAGAAGGAGCGATCGGATGCTGTTCAAAGCAATATCCACGCTCCTTTTTTTATTAGAAGATCGTAACTTGCTTACCGTTTACTAATTCTTCAGTAGGCTTCTTTTTCAATAGAATAATACCAATTGGCTGAATTACACCAAATCTATGGACGAGCAAGCACTTCGAAATCTGCTAAATCTGGAATCTGAGAAATCACTAGATAAGATTCAGATTTTTGATGAGATTGATTCCACAAATTCTGAAGCGCTTCGGCAGATTCAATCTGGCAATACGCAGAACCGGGTAGTTGTTGCCAGTTCACAAACTGCTGGAAGGGGCCGTCGGGGTCGTCAGTGGGTGAGTCCGAAGAATGCGGGTATCTATTTATCGCTGACTCGTCGTTTCTCGATGGAGGCCAATGCGCTGCAGGCTCTATCTCTGGTTACGGCTATTAGCGTGCTCGAGGCACTGCGGGAATTGGGTGTACAAGGCCTTCAGTTGAAATGGCCCAACGACGTGCTTTTTGAGAAGAAGAAGTTGTCCGGCATCCTTTTGGAATTGCAGCACAACGACGCTGCACGGTTCGTTGTTTTCGGCGTCGGAGTGAATATAGAACTATCAGCACGGTCACTGGAGAGCATCGATCGGCCGGTAACTGATCTTAATAGCATCATCAGCGAGACACCCTCTCGAGTTGTTCTGCTCGCGGCACTCTTGAATCAGCTGAGCCAAAACTTAGAGCAATACGAAAACAGCGGATTCTCATCATTCGAAGAACGCTGGAATTCTTTGGATTGTTTTCGAATGGTTGATATCGAAATTCAAAATGGTGAAAGTCGGCTTATCGGGAAATCATTGGGAGTGAATTCAGAGGGTTCATTGTTGCTACAAACGGCGAAGGGCATACAATCGATCAATGGCGGAGAAGTATTTCCGTCGTTGCGTCCGCTTTCAGAATGAGTATTAATCAGCACATGATATTAGAACTTGATGTAGGCAATTCACGGATCAAATGGCGGCTGCTAGCAGCGGACGATCTGGCGGTGGTCAAGGCGGGCCATGTGCCCGGATTTGATGAGTTGCAGCGAGTCACAGAGCTAGAGACAGTAATAACGATGGCGCGTATGTGTAGCGTACGTGGCGGTGATGTAAATAAGAGACTGGAAGATTGGGTTCGAGCAAAGCACTCAGTAGCTCTAGTGGAGGCGAGCGTAACCAAAAGCTGCGGAGGAGTGACCAATCAATATGCGGATGTAAGCCGGCTCGGTATAGATAGGTGGCTAGCCATGCTTGCAGCTTATCGCAGGGCAGGCGGCGCCTGCATGGTTATAGATAGCGGTACCGCACTTACTATCGATGTGGTCGATGCGCGGGGGCTGCATTTGGGTGGTCATATTATTCCGGGCTTAAGATTGATGCACAGCAGCTTGGAATCAAACACCGCCATTCGGCTTAGTGACAGCTATTCCACATATTCCGAAAGTTTGGGCCATTCAACAGATGAGGCCGTCTTTAATGGAACTGTGACGGCATTGCTGGCAACTATAAGACAACAGAGCGAGTTATTAGCGAAGGCGGGTGATGTTAAAATTTATTTTGCCGGCGGAGATGCGCAATTGCTGCATGGCTTAGCGGGTCTAGATCGCAGTGAGATTGTCACTTCTCTTGTGTTTGATGGCCTCGGTGTCGCTTGTCCACACCCTGACAGCAATCCAGGTAGGGTTTAGGTCATGCGTTATATCGCCATTTTCCTCCTATTGGCCAATATCGGCTATTTCTCTTGGGTTCGCTATGGGGCAGAACCCATCGCGCCAGCGGTAACGAGTGCTCCCAGGCTTCTACTCAATAGTGGCTTAACTCTGGTCAGTGAATATGAGGCGCAGCTCGCGGCTCAACCTGCACTGAATTGTTTCACACTAGGCAGTTTCAGCACTATGGATGATGCCTCCAGCTTGATCGCAGAGATGGGCGAAGCAGCATTTTCTGCTGATGTACGACTTAGTGGCGACCCGTTGAGCTCACAATATCGGGTTTTCATACCCCCGGCGTCCTCGCGCGCCATCGCAACTATTACCCTGGATGGCCTGAGTGAGGGCCTTATAGCGGTAGATATAGAGAGTGAAATCTACCTAATCACTCGAGGAATGCTGGAAAACGGGATCGCGCTAGGTGTTTTCTCTGAGCTTGGAGCTGCACAGGCCGTGCGCAATGGGGTTCAGGGGCTGGGTTATGCTCCCCAGATAGAAGAAATACCGCGTTCTACTGGCGAAATTCAAGTTCAGTTGCAAGTGCTGGAGCAATATGTATTAGAAAACCCTGCATGGCCAGATTCTG
>CAJXQP010000323.1 GCA_913058275.1 uncultured Gammaproteobacteria bacterium
AACTGACAATCCGTCTTAGACATGTGGCGGATCTCACCAGTCTTTAAATCAAAGGCCTCTAATTCCACGAAGAATTGGTCTAGCCGACGATACACGCGAATATGATGGCTTGCCGAGCGTTAGCTCCATTGCGAGCGAAGCTAGCAATGGATTCTGTAGTCAATTAGATAGAGGTCTAGCGCCTCGCTTTGCTTGCTTTTATCCCAGGCAATCAAACACCTTAGTACCAATGTTAAGCCCGTGGTTGAGACTGCGGGCAGCATCGGCTAACCTGCCCGTAGTCCCAGTCAATCGACCCCAATGCCGCTAACCGCGCAGTTGTAGCAGGATCATGTCCGCAGAAGTCAGTAAGCCATTCGACCATAAACACTTCCTCACGCATCTCAGCAGCCGTCCTGGCGTCTATCGCATGCTGAACGAGGCCGGTGAGGTGATCTATGTGGGCAAGGCGCGCAACCTGAAGAATAGGGTAGGCAGTTATTTCAGGGCCTCTGGGCTGAACAGCAAGACAATGGCTATGGTCAGCAAGATCCAAAATATAGAGATTACTGTCACCAACAGCGAAACCGAGGCACTGCTGCTGGAGCAGACGCTGATCAAGAGCCATCGCCCGAACTACAATATCCAGCTGCGGGACGACAAGTCATATCCCTACATTCTGCTAACCAGCAAGGATGAATACCCGAGGCTGGGGTTTTATCGTGGCAGTCGCAAGCGAGCGGGGCGATTCTTTGGCCCCTATCCTAGTGCTAATGCCACTCGCGAGACACTACAAGTATTACAGAAGGTATTCAAGGTAAGACAATGTCAGGAAAGCTATTTTAATAATAGATCGAGGCCTTGCTTGCAGTACCAGATAGACCGCTGTACGGCTCCGTGCGTACAGGCTATCAGCACTGAAGACTATGCGAAGGACGTGCACTACTCGACCATGTTCCTACAGGGCAAGAGCAATGACCTGGTCAAGGAGCTGACCGCAAATATGGAGACGGCGGCAGCGAAGGAAGATTTTGAGCGAGCGGCTTTGGTGCGAGACCAGATAATGGGGCTCAGGCGTATGCAGGAGGACCAGATCGTCGCCAACCAGGGCGATGACGCAGATATCGTGGCTGCCGAGATCCTCCAGTCCTATGTCTGTGTGCACGTCATCTATGTCCGGGCTGGCCGTATCATTGGCAGCAAGAACTTCTATCCGCGCTTCAAGCTAGCCGAAGACGAGGGCGAGCTGATTTCAGCGTTCCTGTCGCAGTCCTACCTAGGCGATGACAAGGCGGCCAGTATTCCGGCAGAGCTCATCGTGCCTGCCGTTCTGGAGGATGCCCAAGGACTGCAGGAGGCCTTGGCCTACGTGGCTGGGCGCAAGATAAAGCTTTCGATGCGTGTGCGCGGCCATCGCGCCAAATGGCTGCAGTTAGCGGTGACCAACGCCCGTGAATCGCTACATGCCTATGTAAGCAATAAACAAAATATATACAAACGTTTTCAACAGTTACAAGATTCTCTTAAACTGGAATCTATGCCAAATCGCATAGAATGCTTCGATATCAGCCATACCTCAGGCGAAGGCACCGTAGGTTCTTGCGTGGTATTCGATGAGAATGGCGCGGTGAAGAGCGACTACCGCCGCTTCAATATCAAAGGAATAACCGGGGGAGACGACTACGCAGCGATGGAGCAGGTGTTAGACCGCCGTTTCGCGCGGCTTGCCAAGGGGGAGGGCAAGATCCCAGACATCCTGCTAATAGACGGCGGCAAGGGCCAGCTCACTCAGGCCAAGAAGATCATGGAGAAGTTTCAGCTGCCGGAGATTCAACTGCTTGGCATCGCCAAGGGCATAAGCCGGCGCGCGGGGCAGGAGACTCTGTTCCTGCTCAAGGATGAGCGCTTCAAGGAGATCGCCATACCCACTGAGTCAGGTGCGCTGCACCTGCTGCAGCAGGTAAGAGACGAGGCCCACCGCTTCGCCATAACCGGCCACAGGGCAAGGCGCGCCAAGGCGCGTAAGCAATCGACGTTAGAGGAAATACCAGGCTTAGGGCCAAAACGCAGGCGCGAGCTACTGCGTTACTTCGGTGGGCATCAGGAGATCAATAAGGCGAGTGAGTCGGAAATTGCGAAAGTTACTGGGATAAGCAAGAAATTGGCCGAAAACATATATGAATACTTACACAACAGCTGATCCCGCTAACTTCAAAGTTATCGAGGATTTTTGATCGTTATCTCTTCTTTACTTCTCTTTTATAGTACAACACTCTGTAATTAAAGAATAAAATATTTGAAATGCTACGCACAATGGCGCAGGAATAATAAGAAACTAATATGAACTGGGCAAATATTGCTACGATTAGTCGAGTCGTCTTCATTCCGGTGGTTATCACTTGCTATCATCTGGACACACAATCGAGCCACTTACTCGCGGCTATCCTATTCTCGATCGCGAGCCTGACCGATTGGCTGGACGGCTTTCTTGCGCGCAAGCTCAATCAGACCTCTGAATTCGGCGCCTTCGCGGATCCTGTAGCAGACAAGCTGCTAGTGGCAATCATCCTCATCATGCTGGTTTCGATCTATCCGCCACTATTATTGGCCGCAGGCATCATCATCGCCCGCGAGATCCTGGTGTCAGCGCTACGTGAATGGATGGCGGCGAAAGGGCTAAGAGATAAGGTGGCAGTCAAATTCTCGGGCAAGCTCAAGACTACGGTACAGATGCTCGCCATCATTACTCTCCTGTTGGCTAATCCAAGCCTGCCAGAATGGGTGTTAATGCTGGGCTACGCTCTAATTTATCTCGCCGCCGTGCTCAGCATCAGCTCAGCAACGCAGTATTTTCGAGCAGGCTGGCGCGAACTTCAGTTAAAGTCATAAGAAATGCCAGAAAGCCTCCAGTTCAGCTTGACTTGAAGCACTTAGGCATTAGAATAAGCGCCTCTTTCGGGTAGCGGTCCCAGCAAGCGTACTTCCTAGCTTTGCAGGCCATACTCAAGAGTGATTAACACCTCAAAACGCGGGAATAGCTCAGCTGGTAGAGCACGACCTTGCCAAGGTCGGGGTCGCGAGTTCGAATCTCGTTTCCCGCTCCAAATTTGGCCACTTCTACAGACAAGAACCTGACGGATGTCTCTATAAGTATTATAGAGATATGGGGCTTTCGTTTTGTGGATTGTTAGAATGCTTCGAAGCGCCGGATTATATTGAGCGCGGCATCTAAACCAAGCAATATTTCTTAAGTCTTATAAAACTCAATTCAGGGCCAAAGCGCGAGTTTTGGTTTAGTGCTCGATCATTTGTACGGCATAAGATGAATAAGGCTTGAATGTCAGACTGGTCATGCAGCGAACCGCAAATCAGAATCAAAGCCGCGCAGCGGCGCAGACGGCCGAAGGCTGCCCCAACGGGGAGAGTTATTGAGCTTATCTCAATACAAAATCATTCGGACGGCCTAAAAGGCTACACAAAACCAAGGATAATTATTTAGAATTTTTTCTCACTCAAACCATGCTCAAAGCCGCGAGTTTTGGTATAGTGCGCTGGCTCTGTCTCTTATACACATCTGACGCTGCCGACGAATAGAGAGGTGTAGATC
>CAJXQP010000324.1 GCA_913058275.1 uncultured Gammaproteobacteria bacterium
AGATAGAGTCGCTGGCTACTGTTCATCCGAATCTACTTGTGCAGCTAACGACAATCGGCGAGTTACAACATGAATATCTGCAATTGATCCAAGCCGAGCAGCGTAAGGACAATTATCTCATGGGTCAGAACAAAAGTTCTTATAATCACAGTGGCTTTGGCCAATCTCGGCCCGTTGCGCCGCGACTTACGCTTTCTGCGCCTCCTCCGGGTTACACCCAGCCCACACTGAATTATGGATATCAAGGCTCACTTGCACGTTAGTTGTATAATTCTGTCAGATCACAATCTTTAGTCACAATAATAGAACGGTGTATACCGAGAACAATTTAGGGAGTTTTTTATTTTGAGAATAATTAGAAATACTGTAGCCGCAGCCATGTTGGTAATCTTGGCAGCATGCGCTGCTGGTAATTCCAATCCTTTCGCAGGTTCGTGGGAGACTACGGTAATCACTCCGCTTGGGGATCAGGTGGGAGTGTGGATGATAGCCCCGGACGGCACCGGCATAATGTCTAGCGATCAGGGCGATCAGGCTATCGATGGCATAGTTGTTGATGGCAATAACGTAAGCTTCGACGTTGATATCGATGCGGGCGGCCAGTCTATGAGCTTGGGTTTCAGCGGAGTGATAGAAGGTGATTCTTTGACTGGAGCATTTGGCAGCGATTTTGGTGACTTCGACGTTACTGGAACACGGCAGTAGGCAATGCCATTGTTGATAGATGGATAGATAGGAGCGCGATCTCTTTCGAGGGGCGCGCTCCTTTTTCGTTTACCTCCCTAGTGTTTCAATGAGACCGTTTTCTGTCTCGTTTGTGGGGATTAGGGAGAGTAAAAAATGCCATCGCCTGACATAACCTCACTTATTCCCATAGCTCTCGCATTAGGTCTTTCACTGTATACCCGCAACGTGATCGTAGGCCTTTTTACGGGCGTATTCGTGGGCGTGCTCATGTTAAATGGGCCCAATCCATTGGCCGGTGCAGGCATCATGGTGAAAGAACATCTGATCCCTGAGCTTACTGATAGCTACAACGCGGGTGTATTGATCCTGCTGGCGTTTATTGGCGGCTTCGTCGCTCTGGTTGAGAACAGCGGCGGGGGCACGGCCTTCGCCGCCTCTATCAATCGCTGGGTGAAGTCTCGACTGCAGGCGCAGTTAGCCGCGTGGTTCGGTGGTATTGCGATATTTTTCTCCGACCTCGGCACGCCCTTGATCGTCGGCCCGGTTTTCAGGCCGCTGATGGATAGGTTGCGAATCTCGAGGCAGAAACTCGCGTTTATCATCGACTCCACCTCTTCACCCGTCGCCATTCTAGTGCCCTTTATTGGATGGGGTGTGTATATTATGAGTCTGATCTATCAGGAATATGCGGCGCTAGGAATTGAAGAGAGCGAGTTCACTGCGTTTATTCGTACTATCCCGTTTCAGTTCTATGCGTGGCTCGCCGTGATGATGGTGCCGCTACTCACTTACTTGCGCTTTGATTTCGGTGCGATGGCGAGAGCTGAGCGGGATGCTCAGGTAGATTCAGATGAGGATGCGGATGCTGTAGAGCAGGGCGAGAGTCAGATGCAGTTCCAGGCTTTCACACACCCTAATGCGAAGCCTGTTCTGGTGTGGGCACCACTACTCGTGCTTGCCGTAGTGCTGGGAATAATGCTGGTACCGCTAGGCTTTCCCTTTGCGCAAGTTTCTGGCACAGACTTTAGGGCGGGGCTTTCAACAGCCTATCTTGCAGCAGCCACACTATTGATTTTTCTGATGGCCACACTAAAGGTGCGTGAGGTTCTGAGTAGTGTTGAGGTCTATCTCAAAGGTATGACGGGGATGACCCTGGTCGCGGTGACGCTGCTTCTGGCGTGGGCATTGAGTGACATAGGAAGGATGTTAGGCGCGGGAGAATATATCGCTGCAGTCGCTCAGGCTGGTCTGCCTTATTGGTTGCTGCCTGCTGTGGTCTTTATATTGTCTGCCATTATTTCATTTGCAACCGGTTCGTCCTGGGGAACGTTTGCGATCATGTTGCCTCTGGTCATACCGACGGCTGTCGCGATCGATGCGCCGCTGCATGTCTGTATGGGAGCCGTGCTGTCGGGTGGGCTTTTTGGTGACCATAGCTCGCCGATATCGGAGACGACAATTCTCTCCTCAACCGGGGCGAGCTGTTCGCAGATAGACCATTTTCGCACTCAGCTGCCCTACGCGTTATTCAATGGAGCCATAAGCCTAAGCGCGTTTGTTGTAGCGGGAGTGACGGGGTCAGCACTGATAATTCTGGTCGCTGTAGCGGCCCAGATTGCGGGGCTCCTCATAATACGTCGCATGCAGAACCCTAGCTAGATAATGCAGTAGCCCCTTTGCGTCACTCGAGAAACGTGGAGTAGACTGGGAATGCAAACCAATCGAATACGAGGCAATACCATGAAACTGATCAAGTGCATTTTTATGACAGTAGCACTTTTGTCGACTCAGGCTTTAGCGCAAACCGCTGGAGCGCCGTTAGCACCGAAAGACAGTGCCGTGGATATGTCAGTAGCCGAACTCGCGGCAGCAGCACAGCACTTGAAGGATGCAGGCATCTCTACCAAGCGCATGCTTGAAGGGGGTATCTTCAGTGTTAATGTCCGGCATATTCAAGGCGCAGAGACAGCGCTTCAACATGGCCGTATTAGCGAGGTCTGGGTAATACAATCCGGTTCTGGAATCGTCGCCACCGGAGGCGAGCTTGTAGATAAACAAGCAGGCTCTCGCCCTGGAGAGTTTAGCGGTAGTGCTATTCGTGGTGGGCATGAGCGCCGGATACAAACAGGTGATGTTGTGTTCGTTCCATCGGGCGTGCCACACGGCATCAAGCAAACCGATTCAATCGTGTATCTTAATATCCGTTTCGAGCTAAGAGACGAAGACTAGCGAGGTTGGATTCGATGCATTCCTTTCTTCATCAATGGTTCACTGTCTTGGTGCTCGTCAGCGCGGTGTTGAGTAGCGCATCTGTACTCGCTGCTGAGATTGACTCGGCAGCCGTGCGCACGGCGATGAGTGAAGAGGGCAGGTTGCCCGATGATCTCGCCAGAGATAGTCGCAGTAAGCCCGAGGTGGTGATTCCACTACTACACATCGAAGCTGGTGCTACGGTCGTTGATATTTTTGGTAGCGGCGGTTATTACAGTGAGCTTCTAGCGAGTGTAGTAGGCGCCGAAGGAGAGGTCTGGCTACATAACAACGATGGCTTCGAAGCGTGGGGCATCAATGGCTTACGCGATCGCTTTGATAAGCGGGATCTTGGAAACATCAATCGTCATACGCGCAGCGGCATTAACCTCGACCTAGGAGAGGAGACCATGGATGCGGCCATTATCGTGATGGCACTGCATGATATCTATGTCATTCCCAAGCGCTACAACGGTGAAGAATATGTGCCAGTGGGTAGTCCCGCGAACGCGACGTATTTTCTCGAACAGATATACACGGCTCTAAAGCCTGGTTCTCGGTTCGTAGTAGTGGAACACGCGGGTGATGCATCGATGGCTGTCTCTTATACACATCTGACGCTGCCGACG
>CAJXQP010000325.1 GCA_913058275.1 uncultured Gammaproteobacteria bacterium
CGTCGGCAGCGTCAGATGTGTATAAGAGACAGCATCGACACGATCGTGCATTTTGCAGCGGAGAGCCATGTCGATCGTTCGATCACTGGGCCGGATGCCTTCATCGATACAAATATCGTTGGCACTCATTGCCTGTTAAAGGCGGCGAAGAAATACTGGATAGACGAAGCAGCGAAACCAGAACACCTATTTCATCATGTCTCCACCGATGAAGTGTATGGCACCTTGAGTGCGGACGACCCGGCGTTCTCTGAAACGACGCCCTATGCCCCTAACTCTCCTTATGCGGCGAGTAAGGCATCTTCCGATCATCTCGTGCGCTCCTATCACCACACCTTCGGACTGAAGGTTACTACTAGTAATTGCTCAAATAATTATGGGCCGTATCAGTTTCCGGAGAAATTGCTGCCAGTTTGTATTCTCAATATTCTTGCCGGTAAAGGCTTGCCTATCTACGGGGATGGGCAGCAAATTCGAGATTGGCTGTATGTCGATGACCATAATCGTGGTATCGAGTTAGTAATTAAGAAGGGTCGTCACGGCGAGACCTATAACATCGGAGGCAACAACGAAAGGGCGAATCTAGATGTCGTCAATTTATTGTGCGAACTGATCGACACACGATTCGCAGCTGACAAAAAGCTAGCCTCTAGATTCCCTGATTCTCCTTGCGCTAAGGGCGGGTCTGCGAAGTCTCTTATTACCTTCGTTATAGATAGGCCCGGGCACGATACACGCTATGCCATCAATGCCGCCAAGATCTCATCAGAACTTGGCTACGACCCGGTCGAGGACTTCGATTCTGGCCTAGACAAGACGGTCGACTGGTATCTGACAAACGAGGCGTGGTGGCGTTCTATCCAAGACGGGTCTTACAGGCATTAGGGCCTTAGCTTCCCGGCGCGGGTATTGTGTTGCTAGTCACAATCTTACAGCCCTAATTGCTTAGAGTTATCTTAAATTGTATATCAAGAAGAAATTCTAAACACCACGGTCTACTAGAGTGAGTAAGCCGTATTTGGCTTCATGCGTTGGTATATACTTGTCCTCAACAGCCGACGGCCATCAATTCAGGATATTTTTGACTAGACCTATGCTCCGAATCCACACAAAATTTCTAAGTCTATTTGTCTTGATGCTTTCATCGATGCAGGTCTCTGCCTTCGAGATCGACGGCAGCAGATGGCCAACCGGCGAGATCGAATTCTACGTAGCTCTAGATGGGACGGCCGCGAGCGGCATCTCTTGGAACGCAGCCTTTATCGCGGCGATGAACTATTGGAACGATGAGACGTCCTTTAATTTCATATTGCGGGAACAGTACCGAGACCCCTGCCTAAGCGACGGTCTGAATAGCGTCGACTTCAGTGACAATTTGTGTGGAAGCGAATTTGGCAAGAACACGCTCGCCGTGACTGTACAAAGTTTCAAATCGGCGATACTCGGCGGGCCTACTATCAGTGAGGCCGATATCATTATAGATCAGAACAAAGAGTTTAACGTTTATGACGGTAGGCTGGCGCAGTCCGGCATACAAGGTTTAGACCTTCGACGTATTGCCTTACACGAGCTAGGTCATGTGATTGGTCTGGGCCATGAACCTAGCAGCGCGGCCATCATGGCCCCTGAAATCAGTAATTTGGACCGACTGCAAGCAGATGATATCGCCGGTGCACAGATGCTCTACGACGGTGTGATTAATTGTGCAGTAAACGAACTCGTATTGGGCTCGTTCAACAATGCGCTGGATGCTACTGATTGTACGGTAAGCGAACTATTGCCCGGCAGTAGCGACACTAGCCCAATAGACCTGTATAGGTTCGCATTAAGCAATCCGGCAACGCTTAGTCTGAGCATGACCTCTTCGACGCTGGATTCGGTGCTACTGATAGCCGATGAGAATTTTCAAATCATCGGCTTTGACAATAAATCCATAGACCTGTGTAATTCCTCACTGACTCAGCTTTTGCAGCCCGGAACCTACTTCCTGCTAGCGAATACCTTTGACACGCAAGTTAAGAACGAATGCGGAATATCCGGTGGCTATAAGATAGATGCCTCCATGAGAAGTGGGGGACTAAACCCCCTAGGTTCGAGTGCCAGCCTCACAGGGGCGGCTATCAACGCGAACTTCAATGGAGGCATTACGTCCGACGGTGGAGTGAGCTTCACCAACCAGTTTGTCCCTGCCGCTTCCCTAGATGTCGCCGTGCGGATAGACATTGATCCCCAGCATGTAGGCCAGGCAGGCTTCCTGGTCATCGCCGCCGTAGTCGATGAGCAGATACTTTTCCTGAATGAGCAGGGACAGTTCGTCGATTCCGCGGCGAATCCTGGGGTCATCACTCGGGCTAGCAACAAGATCCTCACCGCCGTCGAGGAGAGCACTGCCATCGATAACCTCGTCCCAGAGTCTCTGGGGATCAGTGAGATGCAGGTGGACTTTTTCTTCGGATACGGACTGAGCAGTAGCCCGAATGAGTTGTATTACCATCAGCTGCCACTGCGCTTGATCATAGCGCCTTAGAAATCAGCCCTGAGCTGATTCCGAAACCTCTAAAATAGGCTCAAAACGCGTATTCCAGACTGGCCCAATAAGCGGTATAATCCGCCTGCATTTTTTCTGGCACAATCGGCCGTACCGTTAAAACAGCACTTTGAAGCTGGTATTTAGTGGTTTTAGGATCGATCCAGAGTTCACATCCCAAAATTTACACATTAAAGGAGCTATTTCTGTGCAATCAGAGACTGCCAAAACCCGTCTATTTGTACTTGCGCTAATTAACCTAAGTTTCATGGTTTTGGGCAGCAATGCCGCTGCGCAGCAATCCGTCGAAGACAATGTTCGCCCTGCAGGACAAGTCTGCTTAGCAGGACAGTCCTGCGTCGGCTCAACCTCAGGTAGCGCGCCAGTTACATCTACCAGAGCTGCGGCCCCAGTGGCGGCGGTTGTGGAAGAGGCAGCAGCAGTTGCTGCTGAAGTCGCCGCATTCGATGTAGAGTCTACCTATCAGATGAGCTGTTTTGCCTGCCATGGCACTGGAGCAGCAGGCGCACCCATTTTAGGTGACGCAGAAGCCTGGGCGCCTCGTATGGAGAAGGGAATGGATGCCGTCATGCTGAATGTGGTGAATGGCGTGAATGCAATGCCTCCAAAAGGCCTATGCTTTACTTGTACAGACGAAAATTTGGCAGCAATTGTTGCGTACATGTCCAGTCAGTAAGCGTTAAGGTTTGCCAATATAGAATAGTGTTATTAAGAATACAAAACCGAGAATTTATCTAAATGAGTAAGGAGTTAAACGTGTTAACTATTAAGAAAGTAATAATGTCAGCAATGTCTAAAGTAGGCCTATTCGTAGTGGTTGCATCGTTCGCAACTGCCATTTTAGCTGATAATTCTCAGCAGCAAATACAGCTGGCGCAATTGACAGATGGTTTTGATGTGGAAGCAACGTATATGATGTCTTGCTTTGCCTGCCACAGCACAGGTGCCGCAGGTGCGCCGAAGGTTGGAGATGGCAACGCCGAGGTATGGGCTCCGCGTTTGGAGAAGGGTATGG
>CAJXQP010000326.1 GCA_913058275.1 uncultured Gammaproteobacteria bacterium
GAGATCAGCCTCGGTCTCGTGGGCTCGGAGATGTGTATAAGAGACAGACCCTGACCCAGCCCATGCTCGCGCTAGATGACGATGAGATTCAGATAATGCCGGAATTAGTTGCGGATACAGTCCCGGAGGTAGTGCCAGAGAGGGTGCAGGAGGTAGTGGTGCAGACTCCGGTAGTAGAGCCAGGGTTACTCTCGTCGCAAAATATTGCGGAGACTGTTTCTGAGGTCGAGTCGCTGGAGCCAGTATCCATAGCATCCTCACCTATTGAGCCTACGGTGCAAAAGTCAGCAGCATTAGTACTAGGTCCGCAGCAGGTAGTGCAGGTCTGGTTAGAGGCTTGGGAAGGGCAGGACTTAGAGCAGTACTTCGCCAGTTACGATGTTGACTTTGTTCCTCGCTATCACCGAAACAAATCGGCGTGGCAAAGCAACCGAGAACGAGTGATAGGTAATGCGAGTCAGATTAGTCTAGAGACGTCCGACTTCGTGATTATTAGTGAAGACGCCGAGATTATGGAGGTGCATTTCTGGCTTGCCTATAGCTCGCCAAGCTACCGTGACGATACGCACAAGAAACTCATCTTGAAGAAACTGCCCGCGGGGAATGGCAGTGGGCTGAGGCTAGTGATTCTCGAAGAGATAAATCTCGAGGTTCGTGTCTAGGGGCTTTTCTCCCTGCAGCGGCGAATTCTTTCCCAGTTCAGGGTAGATCGACACTTACGTTAGTACTGCCATACTAACTTCTGCGTTGGTTGGTTCTTTTCTGAAGGTGTTTTGGCTTAGCTTTTGGAATTAGGAACTTGTCTCCATCACCAATTAAGTCAGCTCTGCCGAGCTCATGCAAAGCCTCTCTCAGCATTGGCCAATTCTTTTCATCGTGGTAACGCAGGAATGCCTTTTGTAGGCGCCGCTGATCGATATCTTTGCAGATAGCGAGCTTCTCGCTCTTGTAACGCACTTTCTCCAGCGGGTTTCGCTCTGAGTAATACATCGCGGTAGCCAGTGCCATCGGTGATGGGTAGAAGGTCTGAACCTGATCTGGTCTGAAGTTTCTCTGTTTGAGCCACAGGCTGAGATTCAACATGTCTTCGGCATCGCTTCCCGGATGAGCGGCAATGAAATAAGGAATCAGATACTGCTCCTTGCCTGCTTTCTTTGAAAACTTATCAAACAATACTTTAAAGTCATCATAGGCAGAGATGCCTGGCTTCATCATCTTCGAGAGAGTCTTGTCTTCACTGTGCTCCGGCGCAATTTTCAGATAGCCACCAACATGATGCGTGACTAGTTCCTCAATATACTCCGGATCTTTTAGAGCGAGGTCGTAGCGAAGACCTGACGCTATTGCAACGCGTTTAACACCGGGTACTGCTCTCGCTTTTCTATACAGCTGCGTCGTGGGGCTGTGATCCGTTTTCAAATGCTTGCAGATGCTGGGATAGACGCAGGAGAGTCGCTTGCAAGTCTTTTGAATTTTCGGTGACTTGCAATTCAGCTGGTACATGTTCGCAGTAGGTCCGCCGAGATCTGAGATGGTTCCGGTAAACCCAGGAACTTGGTCTCTGATTTTTCCTATCTCGCGAAGAATCGACTCTTCGGAACGACTTTGAATAATGCGCCCTTCATGTTCGGTGATCGAGCAGAACGTACAGCCGCCAAAACAACCGCGCATAATATTTACGGACGTCTTGATCATGTCATATGCAGGAATTTTTGCATCACCATAGGATGGATGTGGTCGGCGTTGATACGGAAGGTCGAAGATCCAATCCATCTCTTCGGTTTCGAGAGGAATCGGTGGTGTGTTAACCCATATCTCTTGCGTGCCATGTTTCTGAACTAGAGGCTTAGCGTTGTAAGGATTCGCCTCCTGATGCAATACCCTAGATGCGTGGGCATACAGGGCAGGATCATTTGTCACTTTATTGAAGGAGGGAAGTCGAATGTAGGTAGTTTCCGAGTCGTACTTTTCTTTTCGTTGTAATGGCAGCGGAATTATCCGTACTGCCTGCGGTGCTTGATCGCTATCGGCACTCTGTATTTCGGAGTCTTTTGCATCAGCACTTTTTGCCTCGGAGTTTTCTCCATCATTTTTATTGTATTCATAGGGATTGGGCAGTTTCTCGATCTTCGAGGGCCAATCAATGCGAGTTGAATCGATCTCAGTCCAACCCTCGGGCACGTGTGCAGCTACGCGCGCGGTTCCGCGCAAAAATTTCATGTCCGCGACTGTTCTGCCAGCAGCGAATTGATGGGCTACTTCTACTAACGCTCGTTCCGCGTTTCCAAATAGTAATATGTTCGCATTCGAATCGATCAAAACGGAACGTCTTACGCTGTCGCTCCAATAATCGTATTGCGCGATGCGTCGCAGGCTGGCTTCGATGCCGCCGATGACGATAGGAGTGTCGTAGTAGGCTTCGCGACAGCGCTGGCTGTAGACAATAACCGACCTGTCCGGGCGCCTGCCTGCCTCGCCTTTAGGTGTGTAGGCATCATCACTACGCATCCGCAGGTCGGCAGTATAGCGATTGATTAAGGAGTCCATATTGCCAGCTGTAATGCCGAAGAAAAGATTCGGCTTGCCGAGTATCTTGAAGGGGTCAGCGCTATCCCAAGAAGGTTGCGAGATAATCCCAACTCTAAAACCCTGCGCTTCTAACAACCTTCCTATAACTGCCATGCCGAAGCTTGGGTGATCGACGTAGGCATCTCCCGTGACGATGATTATGTCACAGCTATCCCAGCCTAATTGATCCATTTCCTCGCGTGACATGGGTAAATAAGGTGCTGTTTCAAAGCACTCCGCCCAGTATTTCGGATAGGAGAAAAGCTTTCGCGGGGTATGCCCTGAATCGCTGGCTGAGGACTTCTTGTTTGATTTTTGCGGCATGCTTATCTGGAGCTCTGTTTGTGTAATGGCGAATTAAAGGTGATTTGAAGTTTAGAGACTGTTTCGTTGCGTCTAGAAAAATTGATCCAGTGGAAGCTCGTCTCCATTGACCCGGAGTACGCTATCTTGCAGGCTAGCCTCTATCAAGACTCTGCCATTCGCAATAGTGAGATAACCCTGTTGCACATAGGGGTCGACTACGCCGGCTAGTGGGCTGCGCAGAATAGCTTCTAGGTCTAGAGATACATCAAGTGTGATATTCAATGCAGCGATTGCCGCGTTGATGTCTAGCTCGGTGGCGGTGTTCAGTGCGCTGAGACCTGCCCACAGAATGCGCAGATCAGCAGTATGATCACCCTCGTAGGAGTTTGCTTGTATGCGGTTATTGAGCTCTAGCGGGTTTTGTAAGATGAGCAGGTACAATTCCTGCCCTAATTCGGTGAAATCTGCTGACACTGTATCGGCGCCGCTATTGATTTGGTTCTGCAATTCGCTTACCAGTCTGTAGTAGTCGAGTAGCAGCTCATTGTTCAATTGTTTGAGTTCGCTATGCCAGCTGAAAGAGCTGATTGGGATTTCGCTCTCGATACTAGCGACACTCATTATCTGGTAAATTTCGCTGAAATTTTCCTTGGTAGCGGCGGCCTTCAAGCTGTAGTCAAT
>CAJXQP010000327.1 GCA_913058275.1 uncultured Gammaproteobacteria bacterium
CGTGAATACACTGAAACGCGAAATATTAGATTCTGGTTTAAGCACGTCAGAGTTGGTTCGAGCTGCCTGGGCTTCGGCATCTACCTACCGCGATACAGATATGCGCGGTGGAGCGAACGGAGCGCGTGTTCGATTAGCGCCACAGAAGAACTGGTCGGCTAATGACCCGCAGGAACTGGCGCGAGTTGTTGACGTGCTAAGCGTAATTCAGAGCGAGTTCAATGAGAGAAATTCACGTACACAGGTATCGCTTGCTGACTTGATGGTTCTTGCGGGCAATGCGGCGATCGAAAAGGCGGCAGAGCAGGGTGGTCATAATGTGGAAGTGGCATTTGACGCTGGCCGTGGCGATGCCACGCAGGAAAATACCGAAGTTGACTCATTCGCGTTGCTTGAGCCGACAGCTGATGGTTTTCGTAATTACTTCGCTCTAGGTAACTCGCGCTCACCGGCCGAAATGCTTATAGAGAAGGCTGCATTACTCAATCTGACTGTGCCGGAGATGGCTGCTTTAGTCGGCGGCATGCGAGCTCTCGATGCGAATACCGGGCAATCGAAGCACGGTGTTTTCACCGACCAGCCAGGTACATTGAGCAATGACTTCTTCGTCAATCTGATCGATCTCAATGTAGTGTGGAGCAGATCCGCTACTGAAGAAGGTATCTTTGAGGGACGTGATAGAGCAACGAATGAATTGAAATGGACGGCGACACCTGCCGATCTCATCTTCGGGTCCAATTCGGAGCTCCGTGCGATAGCGGAATTTTATGCCTCTGAAGACTCAAAGGAACAGTTCGTGCAGGATTTTGTAAGTGCATGGACTAAGGTCATGTTGCTCGATCGCTTTGACTTGATGTAAACAGTAACCGTTGTATTAACCTTTATTGGGCCGGCGTTCTCTTTGAGCGCCGGCTTTTTTTTGCTCTGTGTTTTTTCAAGAGGATGCTGCTACTAACCTTGACGCAAAAAAGAGCGGAGAGACTGGTTCAGTCTTTCCGCTGCTTCCGGTTTTCTAGAATTTTCTCGCCTGTGGGTGCGAGTTATTCTATATGCTATAGCTCGATGTCCAAGCTGTAGCCAACTACGAATTTAATGTCGTCGTTGTCTAGAGCATCAGGACCGGCATCATCCAGGTCAGTGGAAGTGATCATGAAGCTGAAGCCATCTTTACCAATAGATACGTTGGAGTCCGTGTAGTCGCCTGGCACGCCATTGAAGGCCTCAGAGAAATCACCTTGGTGATGACCAATATGGAAGCCTAGGTCGACACCGTTACCGATTGTAGTACCGTAGTCAGCATACAGATAAGTCGCTTCGCCGAAACCGAAATCCTGGCCTGGGCCTTCATCAGCTTCAGTATTAGCCAGCACGTTCAGTCCAAAAGTAAATGCACCAATACCGATCGAGCCGTAAAGTTCGCCGAAGTCGAACTCGGCCTCAGCGTCATAGTTGTAGTAGAGGTAGCCGAGATCGTAGCTGATTCCACCTGCTTCGCCGGCGAAGCCTGCGTAGAGATCATGCTCATAAGAATACACATCACCTGCGGCATAACTTACGTTAGACGCCCAAGTGCCCACGTAGAAACCGCTGTCAGACGCATAATCGATACCGCCGGATATAGCGGCTTCGTTTATTGTCTGAGTTAGACCACGCCAGATGTAGTTGTTCGAGGCTGCGAAGTTAGCTGACCAATCATCTGCTTGTACGGTTCCGGCGCAAAGCAAGAGTCCCGCCGCAGCGAGTGAGAGAATTCGTGAGTTCATGTCTTGTGTTATCCCTTTGTTGATAGTGGTTAGGGGTGATCATTTCCACCCGCTACAGGATATTAGCAAGAGCTATGCCAAAGCTGAGGAGCCTCGGTTTCTGTGCCATATTGAGCCATTCACGGGCTTTCTTCGGCGAAATCGCTCTTCATTGGTGCGTTGAAATGGTGCGTTGACTCGAAATGGGGCGGCGCTGGGCTCTGTTTTAGATATTCAGATTGAAGGCTAAAAAACCTCGTCGCTAGATCAGTGATGTTCGCGCGCTGTAAGTGCTATGCGTACCCTGTGGAACTATTAATTCGTTGCAGAAGAAATGTTGGCTTAGTTTGAATGAGCGTGCCCTAAAGTATCAGACACGCTCAGTAGTGCTTTAAATCTGCATTCTACGCAACTAGCGTAGGCTGCAAGTTTCTAAAGCAATTCCATGCCCAGTTTGCCACGAGGCACTCTGTAGCCAGCATCGTGCACATAGTCAGGACCGATCGAATCAATAGTTGGTGTGCCGCTTCCGCGCATGGTGATTAGCAGCTCTCGATTCAGTAAATCCAGCACTCGCTCAACGCCAGCCTGACCGAACGCGCCTAGGCCGAAGCAGTAAGGTCTGCCTATGCCAACCGCCGAAGCGCCCATTGCCAAAGCCTTATAGATGTCTGCTCCTCGACGAAACCCGCCGTCGACAATAATAGGTATTCGTCCGTTCACGGCAGCTACAATCTCCGGCAGGCATTCAATGGTGCCCCGGCCAGTTTCAGTGGCGCGACCGCCGTGATTAGAAACCCAGATCGCGTCTGCGCCAAATTGCACTGCCAATGCGGCGTCAGCAGCAACTTCGACGCCCTTGATGACGATATTCATATCCGTCACTTCCTTCATGCGGGAAATAACGGCCCACGTCATGGCTGAGTCAAACAGTCCAACGCCGCGCATATCCAAGCCCTCGAACATTGGCTTGCCTTGTCCGGTGTGGCAGGAGGCACAAATACGCGTATCCTCGCGGGCGAGCACCGCACTGGTCTCGGTGTTGCGGCCACCCGGCAGGTCGATAGTCAGGCAGACTGATGTGCAGCCCGCCGCCTCGGCTCGCTGTAACATGGCAACTGTGTATTCCCAGCGATTAGTGGGGTAGAGCTGATGCCAAATGGGCGCGCCTCTGGCCTCGGCAACTGCCTCTACAGATGTCGACGACTGCGTGGACAAAACCATATGATGGCCTTTCGCTGCGGCGGCTCTGGCGGTGCCGAGTTCCGCGTCTGCGTGGTATGCACCCTGGCTGCCTACCGGGCAGAGAAAAATAGGGGAGCTGGCCTCGCTGCCAAGAACGTTAACCGTGGTATCAGTTTGGCTGACATCAACTAGCCTTCGGGGCTTGATCTGGAATCGAGAGAAGCCTGCGCGGTTCGCTCGCAGGGTAAGATCGCTGTCTACACCTGTGGTTAGATAGCCTAAGTGTGCAGGAGGGATTCTCTCGCGCGCGATTGCCTCCATTTCAAAAACATTGATAACTTCTGAGGGATCGGTAAGACGCTGGGCCAACGTTTGTTCCACCTCCTGGGCGAAGGCAGAATAGTTTGTCAGTAGTGGGCTAGCTGCTAGAAATTTAAGGAATTCTCGACGTTGGGTCATGCTGAACTCCAATTAAGCTTGTTATATGACGATCTTCTGTTTTCAGGATTGCCTAAAACTATCTATGTTGAACGCTGTTGTCCAGCAGATCTGATATGCTTGATTTCAATATATAGTTTACGGCAAAAAGAGAATATTACTCAATAGTGCCA
>CAJXQP010000328.1 GCA_913058275.1 uncultured Gammaproteobacteria bacterium
TCTATTCGTCGGCAGCGTCAGATGTGTATAAGAGACAGGTATTGAAGTACTCCTCAATAATTGGCTGCTGCTCCAGCCCGAGATCTACGGCAGCGGACAATGCGCCGTCGATTCTGGAGTTGTGATAAAAACCAAAGGCAACTCCTACAAGCACAGTTACTACCATGGGATATACAACCATCTCGGCGGTTGTGAGCCCACTCTGAGGGTTTCCGGATTGCGGTTTTTTCATCGAACTTAATTCCTATTTTCCAGATTGTGATGTCTTGTGTTTTTGCATGCGCATCCCTTAATGCAATTTTCGCACCTAAGCGCGCTGCCTCTCTTTAAAATAACTTCAGACTTAATTGCTGCCTATGAGAAATTCAAGAAGAAACACAGAGGGGCTCGCATCAAGCACCCTTTGCTAAACTAGGCACAGTAATTGCTGATAATAATTAGAGCTTACTACTCGTGTATTTTTAGGGAGAATCTTTCGTAAAAGCGCACAGACTCGGTGCATTCTGCTGTTTTTTTGTCTCAAAAAGAGGCGGAGATTGGTATGGAAACTTGGAACAATCTTATCGACAAGCTCGATTTTCTGTTAGAAAAGTTCAAGCTAGGTAATACTGTAAAAATTGCAGGGAAAGAAATATCTCCAGTGGTGATGGGCTTTGCATTAATTGTTATCTGCATTCCAATTTGGGGCTACCTAGAAATTGAAGGCAAGAACAAACTTATCGGTGCGGTGGTCGTTATCCTTATGGCCTGGGGTGTTGCTCAGTTGGGCGCTCTGGGCCTGGGTGACGGTGTAGGCGAAAAACCAGGCAGTTTCCTGGCAGGTAAGACCTTTGCATCTGGGAATATGCACGAGTCTAACCAAAACCCAATCGTGCACCCAACGGGCGCAAGCGAAACTGAACCCGATCAACAGAAACTAGTCCTGCTCGCATTCACAGGTGTTTTGGTCGCATTATTCGTCATCTATCTGCTGAGAAACTTTGATCGTTACGAAGAACTGAGCATTGAGTTTCGGTACAAAGAATTGATCGGTATGGTTGAGCCCATCAAGGACACGATAGAGGCTGCTCTGCTATCCGAGAGCGACGTCGACATTAGTCTTCTCGATAGCGGAGACGCAGATTTACCAGATGAGGTGCTTGTTTCTGAACAGGTCCACGGAATTTCTGTCATCGATGGCCAGATCATTGCGACATGGAAGAAGGATGACTCCGACATAGATGGGGTGACTTATATTCTTACCCCAGAAATTGAAAACGGTGAAGTTGAGTGGGCAACCACTGGAACTTGTGGTGGTAAAAACGCCTGCTAGAAAACCAGCAATGCAATTTATGCTAACTATTAAACTAAAAGCTTAGGAACAGAAATAATGATTGATCATTCCTTAAAATCTCTCAATTTTGTTACTCCACTAGACTCGGTGGGCAGCTCATCAACAGAGACGGGGCCCTCCGGCAAACCAATAGTGCGCACCGAAGAAGGGATCATCACTGAAGGCAGTAAAGTAAATTGGGACAAGAAGGCAATTCTTTGGGCGCTACCACAGCCGCTTCTGGTTGCCGGCTCTGTTTTATTCGTCGCCGCGATGTTGGTCAATGAGTGGGGAGGAGAGTACTACCGAATATGGGCACTGCTTGTTTCGGTCTCTGTCACGCCTCTTTTGCTGATTGCTGAACGTTTTTGGGCTAAGAAAAAGTCCTGGTTGCTCAAGCCAGACGAAATGCTAGAAGACGTGTTCTGGATGGCTTCGGGGGGGCTACTTTGGGGTCCTATTATTTCCGACCTGTATCGCACGCCGGTTTCTGAAGGGTTCCGCGCCCTGCGAGATATGTCTCCACTTCAGATAGAGTTCCAACCAACTACGGTACTCGGGCTCATCGGGGCCATGCTGGTTATCCGATTCACTTCCAGCTTTTTCTACTACTGGCTGCACCGGATTCAGCACGAGTCATTGTTCTGGTGGCGTATGCATGCAACGCATCATCACCTTACCAAGTTAAGCGCCATGCGTGGCAATCGCACCCATCCGTTCGAGTATCTGGCTCTTGGGCTCGGCACTCCAATGGCTCTGGCCCTGATGGGTGCAAGCGATGAAGTGTTCATCGTCTCAGCTGCCTTCGGTATGTGGAACGGCAAATTTAACCATGCCAACCTGCCTATGGTTTCAATGCCCGTTTGGGACTGGTTCTTTGCCACCTCACAGCAGCATCATTGCCACCATGCACATGAGCGCCGTCAGGCAGATTCCAACTACGGATGTGACATTATTTTTTGGGACCGCGTTTTCGGCACCTATTGCGGTGATGCTGAAGTGGGACCCGCTGGCGCGGGTAAGGGCGTTCGCCTTTCCATCAAAGACCAGCTAATGCTTGCCTTTTATTCCGACAAACGCCTCAAGAGTTTGTAAGTACTCAACTCAAGCTGAGCCCAGGCGATCCCTCCGATGGATCGATCTGGGGCAGCCACTGCTTGCCCACCAGTATTGGCACCGACTGAAGCGAGTAAACTCCGCTAGCGGTGCGAATTATGACAAATGGAACATTTGAGGAATCAGCTCCGCGGCGGCAACACGCCCTGGAGTTTTGGGCAGAAGCTTTGGGATTGTCTTAAAAAAGGTGGCAGCTTGCCACTTGGTTGAGTATCCAGCTTTCATTGACACTACACTCTGATTGTCCAGCATAAATTAGAGTGCGTTGGGGCTCAGCAAAGCGGCTTGTTTGGAACTTGAAATTTCATACGTCCTTTCCTTTTTTTTATAACGTCTTCGCACACCCCACACTTTGCTATGGAATTCTGTAGCAAACTAATTTAAGTTTAGTAAGAACTAGACTGTACATTATTAGTTCTCTTAGAATGTTGCGGGCAAAACCAGCAAAAACCGGCGATTATTTACATAGCCTCAACGATACAACCACTCAAGAAACAGGTTTCAAGCTTGATGAATATATGCGAATCGAAACACAACTGAAAAAAATAGAGGAGCTTGAAATACTCTTCAAATCTCTTTTCAATCGCGGGCTTCATACTTCTCACCTCCTTAAGATCCGCCAGCTCGACTGAATCCCCATGAAAAATGGATTTACGAAGATGTTACCGAGCTCCGCATAATCGAAGACGAGCTTTGGCATGAGGTTAAGCAACGGCAGCAAAAGTTGCGCAAAATAATCATCAACAATGGGGGTCGGAGCGAATTAGCTCGGCGTCCGCGCTACTTGCTCTCAGGGCTGCTTAAATGTGGAGCTTGTGGCGGCGGCTTTTCGATGATCAATAAAGACCGTTACGGGTGCTCAACCGCACGAAATAAAGCGACCTGTGAAAACAAGCTCTCTATTCGCAAGGATAAGCTAGAACAAGCTGTCCTTGGTGGCCTGAGAGACAATTTGATGCAACCCGAGGCCTATCAGGCTTTTGTTGAAGAGTTCACTAGAGAATTCAATCGTCAGTCGGGTGAGCAGGAACATCAAAATAAGCTCGACAAACAAGAGTTGGAACAAAT
>CAJXQP010000329.1 GCA_913058275.1 uncultured Gammaproteobacteria bacterium
CGTAGCTATTTCTTCACAGAAAAACCCTAAAGGCAAATCAGATCCTACTGTTTAGTTTGTGCGAGAGGATCGCAACAGCCGATCGACGCCGGCATTATACAAAGCCAAATCAACCGCGCTGCGAACCATCTGCGCATCATCAAGTTGCATTACATTTTCTAGAAGCTCTTCAGCGACTTCTAATGTGATGCTACGTAGCACAGACTTTACTTTTAACAACGAAGCCGCGTTCATAGACAGCACATCGTAACCCATGGCCATTAACAATATAGCAGCGCCCGGGTCGCCTGCCATCTCTCCACAAATACTGACATGTTTTCCTTCCGCTTGAGCCGCATTGACTACTTGTTGCAATGCACTAAGCACGGCTGGGTGAAAGGCGGAATAAAGATTAGCCACACGTGGGTTATTTCTATCCACTGCCAGCAGATACTGCGTGAGATCGTTGCTACCTACAGATATAAAGTCTACTAACTTGGCGAGGGCGCGAGTCTGATAGACAGCCGCTGGCAATTCGATCATAACTCCTATAGAGGGGAATTTTACCTTCACCCCTTCCTGAATAAGCTCGCGATATTCCTTTTTGATGAGTTGCAGTGCGGATGTTACTTCGTTGACGTTACTGATCATCGGTAACATGATTTGCAAATTATCGAGACCAACGCTCGCTCTCAACATAGCGTGTATCTGCGCCGTGAAAATTTCAGGATGATCCAAAGTAACTCTAATACCTCGCCACCCGAGGAACGGATTGGCTTCTTCTATTGGGAAATAGGGCAAAGATTTATCTCCGCCGATATCGAGCGTACGCATAGTCACCAATTTCGGAGCGAATGCCTCTAACTGCTCACGGTAGATTTGGTATTGCTCCTCCTCACTGGGGAAGCGCTCTGCTAGAAGGAAAGGGACTTCCGTTCTGAACAACCCTATACCCTCGGCGCCTTGGTCGAGAGAGCGTATAACATCCGTCATTAGTCCTGTGTTAACCCACAAATGTACTCTGTGATGATCTGCCGTCTCACAAGGCAGGTCCTTCAAACCTTCAAGGCCTTTGTCTAACTGATCCTGTTCCTGAATCGTTTCGAGGAAGCGAGTACGGATCTGATCTGAGGGATTGGTTATTACCTCGCCCTTATAGCCATCGATTATGATTTCTTTGCCGTGCAGCTGAGTATAGGGCAAATCCAACGCACCCATTACGGTTGGTATGCCCATGGTTCTTGCTAGAATTGCGACATGAGAGTTGCCCGACCCCTTCACAGATATCAGACCCTTCAACTTGGACTCGGGCACTTCCGCCAACATTGAAGGTGTAATTTCCTCGCTGACGAGAATCGTGTTGTCCGCATACTCTGTTTCTACAACGACCTTCTCTTGCAAATAAAACAATATGCGAGCACATAGATCTTTGATGTCAATTGCGCGCTCACTGAGGTAGGGATCGTCCATCTCCTCGAAGGCTCTGACGTGTTCGTTTGCTACGTAGGCAAGCGAACCCTGCGCCCAGTAACCCATTCTTATTCTCTCGACTATCTCATTTCCGAGCGCAGCATCATCTAGCATGCGAACGTAGACATCGAATAGCTGTCGCTTTTCTTCTGCAACCTGTCCCGCTAATTTCGCATGCAGACTGCGCATGTCTTGTCTTACTAATTCCAGACAGCTATTGAAAAATTCTATCTCACTATCGATATCCCGAGTGCGACGTTGAGGAATCTGACTAAGGTCTGCATGTGGAAAAACAACGACAGCCTCACCGATGGCGGCGCCCGAAGATCCTGACACACCAGGAAAGACCGTATCTGAAGTCTTATGACCAGATGGGCTAATACCCTCTACGGCCCCAGTTGCCTCGGCGTGCGCAATCACCCCAGACAGCTGAGCGGAAAGCGTTATTAGGAATGCCTCTTCACTTTCGTCGAAGCGACGTCGCTCCTCGTGCTGAACAACAAGCACCCCTAGTACTGAACGATGATGAATAATTGGAACACCAAGAAAAGAGTGATAGTTCTCTTCACCGGTATCTTTTAGATAATGGAAACTCGGATGCAACGAGGCATCCTGCAGATTAATCGGTTCGGCATGTTTCGCAACGAGGCCAACGAGACCTTCCCCTGCTTCTAGGCTGACGTGTCCGACCGATTCTTTCTTTAAGCCATCCGAGGCCATCAACACATGTGCATTGATATCCTTATCAAGTAAAAATACTGAACAGACCTGAGTGTCTAATGCCAAGCGCACTTTGTGGACGATAATATCCAACGCCGACTGTAGATCTCTAGCCGCATTTACTTTTTGTACAATGCTTCGCAATCGCTCGAGCACTAATTTTTACTCCAGTATCTTAACGCTGCGAAAGCACTTTCCGCGATCGATAAGATCCTTGTTTACTTCGATTCGGCTTGAAGGTTTGATTCCCAAATCCAAAAATCGAACCGGAAGTAGTGCAGTGTATGTTTACTGCGTCTTGTTGTTTTGAAATTCTGCTTGTAGCGCGGCTGATAATTAGCAGCTGGTTATGGGGCTGCCTATATAGCTACTAAGGGGTGTCTCTAACTGTTGCAGGGCTTTGCGGTAGACATCCCGTTTGAACTCGATTACCTGGTCCACCGGGTACCAAAAGCTTACCCAACGCCAATCGTCAAACTCTGGCTTCTCATTCTTGTTCAATTCGACCCTGCTGTCATCGCCTTCGAGGCTGAGCAAAAACCACTTCTGTTTCTGGCCAATACAAAGCGGGTCGCTGTGTTGACGGATGAAATTCTCGGGAAGTCGATAGTGCAACCAATCCTCAGTTTGATGCAGAATCTGTACATCGGCCTCAGACAGGCCAACTTCTTCATCCAACTCTCTAAACAAGGCCTCTTCCACAGACTCGCTTTGCTTAATCCCGCCTTGAGGAAACTGCCACGCACTCTGCCCTATTCTTTTCGCCCACAGCAGCTGTCCTTGCCTATTGCAAATGACAATGCCAACATTTGAACGAAATCCTTCTGAATCTATCACTGCTACCGGCCCTTATGACGAAAATAGTAATCCATTGTTTCACAAACCTTCCCTGCTTATCAATGGCCAAACTTGGGCCGTAACCATTATTCCCGTTTACTATCAATATGTTAACTGCACTATGAGCAATACGGAATAGCCCGTTCAAGAGCTCAATCAGTGCAGAATGGAGCGTCAGGCGGCTATAATGCTGTAATTGCTTGAATGGCTTGTGTGTCAGCTAGCAAACTACGTTGAGAAAATGGAAGAAAATCAGTATGCCGCCTACCAGTTCAGGGAAGTTAGCCTTATTCGATCTCGATAATACGCTACTAGAAGGCGACAGCGATCACGCGTGGGGAGAATTCTTGATCAGCAATAGATTAGTCGAAGAGAAAGCCCATCGCGAGAAAAATGACTACTTCTACGATCAGTACAAGCTCTGTCTCTTATACACATCTGACGCTGCCGACGAATAGAGAGGTGTAGAT
>CAJXQP010000330.1 GCA_913058275.1 uncultured Gammaproteobacteria bacterium
CTCGGAGATGTGTATAAGAGACAGACGTAATACCTGCATGCCCCCGAGGCTCCCGCCTACAACGGCTGCCCATTCGGGAATTTCCATTCGATCCATCAGCCTGTGTTGGCTTTTCACCCAGTCACGTACGGTGATGATAGGAAAATCGGGGCCATAGTACTTGTTAGTCTCCGGATTAATCGAGGCTGGCCCAGTACTGCCGGCACAGCCGCCCAGATTATTCAGGCTAACAACATGGAAGAGGTTGGTATCTATTGCCTTTCCGGGCCCTATGCAGCTGTCCCACCAACCCGGTTTATCGTCACTTTCGCTATGGAAGCCGGCTGCATGATGATCACTGCTGAGGGCATGACAGATGAGAACGGCATTGGTCTTTTTGCTATTAAGCTCTCCGTAAGTCTCGACGACTAGCTCGTACTCGGGCAATACTTTGCCGCTTCGAAGAGTTAGCGGCTCATCGAATTTATAGACCCGTGGTGTAACCAGGCCAACTGAATTTGTAGGTAATGAATCTGGCATTGCAAATAGCTTCTTAAGTCTTCTCTAATCGTCCTACGAGCTAACTAATAATTAGCTCGATATAGGAAACGTTTTCTAGGATGCTTCTTGTTCGGGGGTTGTCTAAATTCCGATTATAACTAGCGCATGTTGTTGATTGATGCTGAAGGTGGTTAGGATAAAATTTTGAATAATTTGGATTGCTATGAATATAAAGATAGGTGAAAAATCCAAGCCGCCCATTGAAGGAATAACTTTTCGCACCGGCGCCATTACAGGTTCGGTCAACTGCCAAACTAGTAGTAATAGTGGATGAGGGTTTGTGCTGCCCGAGAACATCATAACAAACGACATTATGATTGACGCTAATATTGCATAGTAATAGATGTTAACAATGAATAATACGACACCTACGAATGCCCAAGTAATGATAAAACCAGCGCCAGGGATGGTGCCGCCATAGAGAATAATCAGCACACAGATCGCGACAGCCTCTACGACGAAAGCTAATACGAGCGAAGAAAAATCTATGCCCTTGTAGCCAGGAATAACCGTCCGGAGAATTCGCACCATCGGATCAGTAATTTTTGTCACGGCCTGCGAAACGGGATTATAGAAATCAGCCTTAGCGACTTGCAGTAAGAATCGAAGCAATACGGCCAGTAGATAGATTCCAGTAACCGTACTAAGAATTAATGCTGCAGAGCTTCCCATAATATCACTATCCAATTATTGTAAATTAATATTTGTTCAGGAACAGCTGTTCCATATAAGGCCAATGACTAACAGATACTACGTACTGTCGGTTTCTTCGGCCAGTTCTACAGAGCGAGTTCGGGCTGCTTTCAGGGCTTTGGCAACCAAGCCACGAAGGTCGCCATCCTCAAATTGTAAAATTGCTTGTTCAGTCGTGCCGCCGGGTGAGGTGACGTTGCGCCGCAGAGTAGCAATGTCATCCTCGCTGTATTGCGCGAGTGCGGCCGCGCCTGCAGCCGTATGATAGGTGAGTGCTCTTGCCAAATCCTCGCTTAGTCCCATCTCCTTCGCTGTTGCCTGCATTGCTTCCATAAACAGGAAAAAGTAGGCTGGGCCACTACCCGAAACTGCCGTAACTATGTCGATGTCTGAATCGGCATCAACCCAAGTGGCGAAGCCGACAGTACTAATGATTCCCTGGGCGAGTAGCTTTTGCTCTTCGGTAACCCTAGCGTTCGCAAATAGTCCACTCGCACCCATGCCAACGAGAGCAGGTGTATTAGGCATGCAGCGAACGATAGCTGCAGATTCGCCAAACCAACTCTCCAGGTGAGCCGTGGTAATGCCTGCCGCTATCGATACCAGTAGCGCCCCGCGACGGTCTAGATCTGCCGCCAATGCCTTGCAGACATCTCTCATCACCTGTGGCTTAACGGCTAGCACTATCACATTAGCGTTACTCGCTATGTCGCTATTGTTGCCTGTGCATATTCCACAGTCTTGGCTAAGTAGCTTAAGCTTGCTCTCGTCCAAATCACTAGCCCAGATATTCTCAGGCCTAGTGCCTTTGGCGATAAGACCGCGAATGAGGCCATTGGCCATGTTTCCGGCGCCAATAAAACCAATTGTAGTACTTTTCAAAATTTCTCCCTGGCTGGGTTCCAAATGCTATTGCTGCTTAGAAAGTGGCTGTAGAACAGCCTCACATTCTAACGTATTTAGTCAAGGTCGGATAACTAGTTTGCTTGGCTGTGAACACTCTGAAGGCTGCTGAACTAGCTGCGAGGACCGAATATGCCAGTACCTATTCTAATGAGCGTGGAGCCTTCAGCAATAGCAGCTTCAAAATCATTGCTCATACCCATCGACAGCGTGTCGAACTGTGCATAGCGCGGCTTCAGCCGAGAGTATTCTTGCGCCAATGCTCGAAATGCTAGACGTTGTGACTCAAAATCGGGCTCAGCTGCGGGAATTGCCATCAGGCCGCGTAATTGCAGGTTCGGTAGAACCTCCACAGCGTCGCACAGAGCCTCGGCTGCGACTAATTCTAAGCCGGATTTGTTTGTTTCATCAGAGAGCTTAATCTGTACGCAGACATTTAGCTTCGGGCCAGAGGGTTCTCGTTGATCGCTGAGACGCTGCGCAATCTTTAAGCGATCGATGCTGTGTACCCATTGAAAGTTCTCGGCTATGGCTTTGGTTTTATTAGACTGGATAGGCCCGATGAAGTGCCAATTCACGCGTATTGAAGACAAACGCTGGATCTTATCCAGCGCTTCTTGCAGATAATTTTCGCCGAAGTCCTCGATGCCGGCCTTATTGGCCGCAATAATGCTTTCTGCCGGGTGTCGCTTGCTGACGGCCAGCAACTTCACGCATGCTGCGCCGCGCTCATATTGGCGTTCAATCCGCAGTAATCGGTCGCTTAGCCGCTCAATATTTTTTGCTATGGTGATCACGTTTTGATTCGAATTATGCGCTAGCTGGGTATGGGATATTCACTAAAGGATAGGTACTATAGGTGAGCTTGTGACTATTGGCTAGTGGTATCAGCCCTCTGTGTTAGTTAAGAAAAGATTGATACAAGAGACTAGAACTAGCAACTAAACAATAGAAAAAGTTATAAAAAGCGGTAAGGAAGATAAATAGATATTACAGAACTACTCGGATTCAGCGTAAAACAAGGCGCCTCGGATTTACACATTACAGCTGGCATGCCGCCACTCATTCGTGTTGATGGCGATATCCGTCGAATTAATGTGCCGGAAATGGATCACATAGAAGTTCACTCGCTCATTTATGAAATCATGAATGATAAGCAGCGAAAAGATTACGAAGAGTTTCTGGAAACCGACTTCTCGTTTGAAGTTCCAAACCTTGCCCGGTTTCGTGTAAATGCCTTTATGCAGAACCGTGGCTCTGCTGCAGTTTTTCGTACTATTCCCTCTAAGGTCTGTCTCTTATACACATCTGACGCTGCCGACGAATAGAGA
>CAJXQP010000331.1 GCA_913058275.1 uncultured Gammaproteobacteria bacterium
ATCTACACCTCTCTATTCGTCGGCAGCGTCAGATGTGTATAAGAGACAGTTCGTAGTGAGGATGAGGAGGCTGCTGAATTCATCTCTAAGCTAATGCGGGTCACCGTGAATGTTTTTGAGAGCGATGACATCGATGTCGATCAGGTCGCCGCCTCTATGTCTACTATGGCTGAAGACTTGGATTCTGCAGGATGGGATCGGGTGGTTAGAGTACGAGAAGACGAAAGCCACGTGGACATCTATTTCAGGTTGGCCCCTGACGCCGATGTGATCTACGGCATCGCCATCATGGTGGCTGAGCCGGGGGAGACAGTCCTCGTAAACATCGTTGGTGATATCAGTACTGATGATATCAGCGCCCTTGGACGTCGCTTTAATCTTGATGAGCTCGTCGATATCGAAGTCGCTGATAACTAAGCTAACTATTCCCAGTGCTGTATGGATTATCACTTCAACGGTGAAAAAGAGACCGTAATCATGAAAAAAATACTACTAGTCATAGTGCTCACACAACTAGCAGCGTGCATGTCTTTCAGCGACAGGTCCTTTAGATCTGCTCGTAACTCGATTCAGGAGCAGGTGCCCGATATCTCTCTTGAGAAGGAATTCGCAATATCGTTGGGAAATAGCATGCTCGGTTTCTTGGACGTGTTAACTCTAAATGAGACGGATATCTCCGAGCTCGATCACGTGCAGCTGGCCATCTACAACGTAGAGTCTGATGGACAGAAAATAGATTTTAACGAGATAGATTTCTCAGATACGCTGCGCTCGAGAGGAGAGAACCTGTACTGGGAAACGATCGTCAGGGTACGTAAAGAGGGAGAACAAGTCTGGGTGTTAGTAGGAATGGACGTCGAGCGTAATTCCCTAGATGCAGTATCGGTATTTGTCTTGGAGAATAGTGAGTTGGTGATGATCAATGTGGATGGCGACTTCGATCACATGATCGAGTTCGCACTACGCCCTGCCTCCGATAGTCGCCGAGACAATGACGCCAGCTAGAACAAGTGGAAGCTACTTAGGTCGTAACTTTATTGATTGAAACAGAAACTGATTTAAAAGAGGGGGTTCGACTCCTCTTGTCGACAGATTGCGGCACAAGGATGTTCGCCTCCGGAAAGTAACACATCACATTGCCAGGCTTTATATCATACTGCGCTAGTTTTAAATTGCGCATTGTGCCGGTCGCATTGCTCACGTCAACCTTATCCTGATCCTTCAATCCGAGCTTCTCTAGATCTTCTGCGCTAATAAACAGCACCTGTCGATGTGATTGCCTGCGATACACATCCTCTTCGCTATAGATAATGGTATTGAATTGACCTTCGCTACGCACCGAGGTGAGGGTGAAGTGGTTGGTGCTCTGTGTAGCCTGCTCCGTCTTGGTGTTCCAAGAAGTTTGCGAGGGAAGACAGAAGTTGGCCTTGCCAGATTTCGTAGCAAAGTGAGGCTTCGCCAAGTGGCGACCTCCGATATGGAACTCCGCTTTAGTCTCATCAATATCAGCGAGCGCTGCAAATCCAGGTATCAGTTTGGCGATGGCCTTGCGAATAGAATCATGGCGTTTAAATTCTCGAAAGTCCAAGGTGTCGCTGTCTATTACTGCTGCCGCGATGGAGCTTATGATATCGACTTCCGACTGCAGTGCTTCGATTCTATCGAAGCCGCCATCACTCATCCGCAGATAGTTAAACATGGATTCCTGAGTTGTCGCCTGTGTCTCTTCATCGCGCACTCGAATAGGCAAAATTATATTCTCGCCTTCGACTCCATTGAGATGAGTTTGGTTAAGCGTGGAATTAATCATAACCTTGAACGAAATCTGATTTAGAGCCTTCCGAGAGAAGCTCGTGTCGGGGTTGGCTGAAAATAAATTGCCACCCAACAAGAATGCGAAATCAATTTCCCCTCTAGCAGCTGCTTGAATGCAGGCTAAGGTATCCATGCCTTGGTACTTTGGCAGCTGAACTGCAAACTCTTTCTCGATTGCGGAAAATACTTCTGCCTTAAGAGCAGGAGTGACACCCATAGAGCCAACGCCCTGTACATTGCTATGTCCGCGCAGTGGCAGTAGACCCTTGCCCTGGCCACCAATCATGCCGCGCAGCAGGGCGAGACTAGCGATGGCTTCGATGTTGTCAGTGCCATTGTGATGATGGGTAAGCCCCATGCCCCACGAAAAGACCGTTCTTTCACTCTTTGCATAGAGATTGGCAAGCGACTCAATCTGCGCTCGTTCCAACCCGCATTCGCTCTCGATCTCGGTCCAGCTAATCCCTGTTATAAATTGCGAGTAGTTATCGAACTGCTCGCAATAGGAGTCGATGTATTTTTGATCTACTAGGTCGTTTTCGATTAGGTATTTTGCCATGCCGCTAATCAGAGCAACATCGCCACCGATATGGGGTTGTATATAGTGCGAGGCAACTTCTCCGCCGCCAGTAATCATTGATTTGAAGTTGCTAGGGGACGCGAAACGCACCAGGCCAGCCTCGCGTGCTGGATTTACCACTACTACGTGACCGCCGCGTTGTCGGCATTCGAGCAGCACTTTGACAAAGCGTGGATGATTGGAAGCAGGGTTTGCACCAAATACAAATATTAGGTCCGCTTTGTGTAAGTCGCCATATTGTATGGTTGAGGTTCCGCTGCCGATACTTTGGCCCAGACCGACTCCCGAAGCCTGATGGCAATAATAAGAGCAGTTGTTGATGTGGTTGCAACCGTATAGACGTGAAAACAGTTGCAGGATAAAGGCTGCTTCGTTTGATGATCTACCAGAGGCATAGAAGAAGCTGCGTAGGGGGTCACTAGAGCGCAGTCGTTTGGCGATCAGCTCAAAGGCCCGCTCATAACTTATCGCTTCGTAATTATCGGACTGCGCCGATTTGTGCAGTGGAATCGATAAGCGGCCAAGGTCTTCAAGTTGCTTAGGGCTAAGCTCACGCAGTTCGCTGATGCTGTTTTGCTCGAATATCTGTGGCGGGATAGGGTCTCGAATATCGCTCGTTTGTGCTTGGATATTCTTATTGCAGATCTCAATGCGACTACTGTATTCATTGTGCAGGCCTCCCCGTTGCCCCCCAGTGCCAAAGGCGCAGGCCTTGCAGGTATTCTTCGACTGCACGGCGCTAGCTAACTTGCGGGTGCCGACCTTCTGGGCGCAGGACAGCACGTACTGCATGGCCTTGAAGCCGCCCCCGGTTATCGCCTTGTTAGGTTTATCCTTGATACTGTTTTCCTTCTGATTGCTATAGGCCTTCGACTTCCATGCGCTCGCTGCTCGCCACTGTGACGAGGATACCATCTAGGGTTGTGAAGGAGCGTTCCGCCAGTTGAAATTTATAGATTTGATACACAGTGGCCTCTCTCTGGCCGTCGCTATGCAGTCGCACCGTTAGAATCTGTCTCTTATACACATCTGACGCTGCCGACGAATAGAGAGGTGTAGA
>CAJXQP010000332.1 GCA_913058275.1 uncultured Gammaproteobacteria bacterium
GTATAAGAGACAGACGTGATAGCCGGCGGCACATATGCCTGCACGCAGGGGCCGAGGCTGGAGACAGCCGCAGAAATTCGACGCTTGGCTCAAGATGGATGTGACATGGTAGGCATGACCGGTATGCCGGAAGCCTCGTTGGCCCGCGAATTGGAAATCGAATATGCGAGTCTCGCACTCTCAGTGAATTGGGCGGCGGGTCTGTCCGAGGCACCGATTACTCTCGAGGACATACATTCGGTGTTAGAGGCGGGAATGGAGTTTGTTTCTACCGTACTTACAGAAATCGTGCAGCAGAGTTGATAATTCAGCGTAGAAAGCTGAACTAGATCGCTTCTTCAAAATCGAATTCGGGTAGCAGCAGAGGGGGCACCTCAATGGGCTCAACGAGTATGACGATGCCCATCGCCGGGTGATCGATGTAGTGAAATTCTGTGCTGCGCATTTCCCGGCTCTGCTCCATATGAAAAACGCGATTGATCCCGTACTGTAAACTCTGCCCGTTTGAGGTTAGTGAATCTAAGTCAGTCTTCATCGCCTCCGGAATCGCTGGTAGTTCCCATTCGCTTTCAAGATCGGCCGAGGCGCTGTATTCGGTCAACCACAGATTACTGTCGATGACGATGCGGTCTCTGTTTTCGTTAAACCGCAAAGTGATTGCTCCCTGCAATTCGTGTTGATCGTTGAACCGCAATCCTCCCTGAACATATAAAGGTACCGCATCTGCTGGGTCCGCAACTGATTCGCGCCACAGTCCGTGAAACAGCAGCCGATGTTCCGACGAACGTTCAATCTCGCGATTAGTTTGTTGAAAATCGCTGCTATCGGGAGTCAGTTGCAAGTGAGGGTCTCTCAAAAAATCGAGGAACTTGAACTCACCTTTGGGGCGAGCAGGCGGCGGCCCGGTGGCTAGTATCTGCGCAAGGCGTTCGGCTCGCTCGATCTCCGCCAAAGCTTCTGTGTCAAAGTCGATGGATGTATCTTCTATGACAGAAAGTGAATCTGGCTCTGAGGATTCGGCTATCGCGTCATCGATCATCTGCTCCGTAACTAGCAAGTCGCTAAGTTGGCCGAGCCTGCGTAATGGATTTGGATAATTTAGTTCGCCGGGTTCAACTTGCCAAAGCTCTTCGTCTCTATCGGCAAATGATTCGTTAGTGAAGATAGACACTTCTATCTGAAACCAGCGCTGCGATGTTTGGCCTAGTGCCGGGGTAGAAAGCGAAAGGAGTAGGGCCGTCATCACAACGTAGAATAACGCCGACATTGTAATAGTCGCAGGGTCAATCGAGAGAAGGAGATGCTTGTTTGGCAAGTGCTGCATGAAGAGTCTGGCTTAGGCCGCCTTGGGTTTCATAAGTTTGAAGTTATCCAGTAATTCGCTGATGAAGTCCAGCTTAGCAGCGCCCTCATCGCAATTGTGGGTGAATTGCAGGCTGTTAGCACTGCCCAACTTGTAGGTCTGCGGGTCGTTTTGGATCATCTGAACAAGTGACATGGGATCTATTGGTGTCTGTGCCTTGAATTCTATGCGGCCAGTTTTCACGTTCGCATCGATTTTTTTAATGCCGTATTTCTCTGCTTCCAACTTCAGTTGCGTAACTCGAAACAATAATTTCAGTGGTTCTGGTAAGAGGCCAAATCGATCGATCATTTCTACTTGAAGCTCCCTCAGGTCATCGTCGTCTAGAGAGGAGGAAATTCGTTTGTACATGATCAGGCGTAAATGCACGTCAGGAAGATAAGCTTCGGGTATTAGTGCGGGTATGCGCAGATTAACTTCGATGGACTTGTTGAAATCCATATCCAGATCGGGGCGACGGCCAGATTTGATCGCGGCGACGGCCTGTTCCAACATCTCTGTGTATAGCGAGAAACCAATCTTCTGCATGTGGCCGCTTTGTTCGTCGCCTAGCAGTTCTCCAGCGCCTCGAATTTCGAGGTCATGACTGGCAAGGGTAAAGCCAGCGCCGAGAGTTGATGCGGATTGGATAGCCTCGATGCGCTTGTTTGCATCTGCACTGAGCTTGCCGTCATTTGGTAAGAGTAAGTAGGCGTAGGCCTGGTGGTGTGAGCGGCCAACCCTGCCGCGCAGTTGATGTAACTGCGCTAGGCCGAGCTTATCGGCACGATGGATAAGAATGGTATTCGCACTAGGGATATCGATGCCGGTTTCGATGATGGTCGTGCAAACCAAAATGTTATAGCGCTTGTGATAGAAATCAGCCATGACTTTTTCTAGGTCGCGCTCGGCCAGTTGTCCATGGGCGACACAGATACGAGCTTGCGGAACTATAGTGCGCAGGTGCCCGGCGGTCGCCTCTATGGATTTCACTTCGTTGTGTAGATAGAAGACCTGACCGCCTCGCAGCAATTCACGAGAAACAGCCTCTACGACTAAGCTGTCTTGTTCCTGACGAACGAATGTCTTCACCGACAATCGGCGTGCTGGAGGTGTGACGATGAGGGAGAGATCGCGTATACCTGCAAGTGCCATGTTAAGCGTTCTTGGTATAGGAGTGGCGGTAAGGGTCAGGATGTCCACATTGGCGCGAATCGCTTTGAGTTTTTCTTTCTGGCGCACACCGAAGCGATGTTCCTCATCAATAATCAACATGCCTAAGTTGCTATAGTCGATATCGCCGTGTAGCAGTTTATGGGTGCCGATCAGTACATCGACCTTGCCAGCGGCTACCTTCTTTAAGGTCTCACTCTGCTCGTTGGCTGACTTAAAACGTGAGATAACCTCGATCACGATCGGCCAGTCGGCGAACCTATCTTTAAAGCTTTCGTAGTGTTGCTGGGCAAGTAAGGTGGTGGGAACTAGCATGGCAACCTGCTTGCTATTTTGCACGGCGACGAAGGTGGCTCGAATGGCTACCTCAGTCTTGCCGAAGCCCACATCGCCACATACGAGACGATCCATAGAGCGACCGTTTTTCATGTCGTCTAGAACTGCCTCGATAGCATTCTCTTGATCGGCAGTCTCTTCGAAAGGAAAGCTTGAGGCGAACTTGTCGTATTCTTCTGTGCTCCAGCTGTATTTGTAGCCTTCTTTTGCTTCACGCTGTGCATAGATATCTAACAGCTCGACGGCCACATCGCGAATCTTCTCAGCCGCCTTACGTCGTGTTTTCAGCCACTGGTCGCTGCCGAGATGATTTAATGGCGCGGTATCCTGCTCAGAGCCGCCGTAGCGACTAATGAGGTGCAACGACAACACGGGCACATACAGTTTTGCCGCATTCGCATATTCGAGAGTGAGGAATTCAGTATCCTGACCATCGGTATTGATGGTCTGCAGACCGAGATAGCGACCCACGCCGTGGTCTAGGTGCACAACGGCATCGCTAATGCTCAGCTCGGTTAGGCTCTTTACAATGAAATCGGTATCGCTTCTGTCTCTTATACACATCTGACGCTGCCGACGAATAGAGAGGTGTAGATCT
>CAJXQP010000333.1 GCA_913058275.1 uncultured Gammaproteobacteria bacterium
CGAGATCAGCCTCGGTCTCGTGGGCTCGGAGATGTGTATAAGAGACAGGTTTAGGTTTGATGAAATCGAAGTCTCTTTTCTTGTTGATGTCACCACTTTGCTCTATCTCAGATGTTTCATAGAACAGAGAGCTCTCGAGTGATGTGCGACTATTAATCTGCCAATTGTGTATAGCGAAGCCTTCGAAGCGAACCTCCTCGACCTCGGAGAACGCATTGGGTACAGGTATGGGCCTGAGGCCACCAAAGTCTGCTGAAGTTTCGCCGGGCCGATTTAAGCCTAGGCGTAGCGCGGAATTCTGAATTGTCTGCGCGCCCTCGACACCAAGCTCGAGAGATTGTTCGGCGGCCACCGGCCACGTGTAGGATGTACGAGCAATGCGTTCCTGGTATTTGCTGGAAGTATCGAGAAAAAGATCTTTGGTCTCAACACCGCCTAGTACTGTAGAAACGAAGCTTTCACGAGTCGTGGCGCGATCCTCCTCATTCACTATGAATAGGAACTTGTATTTTCCGCCATTACTGAAATTGTGCTCGTAGTCGCCGCCGAGTTCCCAGTTATCTTGAGTAGACGGCAGTTGCTCGCGTTCATACGTGATCGCGGCATTGGGTGTTTGGTAGTCAGTTATAGTGCGGTTGAGGCTTGCAGGCGGGTCGCTTTCGCTATACAGAAAGTTGAAGGCAATTCGGTCGGTGGGAGAGGGTTGATAGACGACGTTTGAGTTTAGTCTGTAAGTTGTCTGGTCCCGTATGCGGTCGAAGTCTCGCGTATCATTTAAAGTATTGTCCGCAAGAAAACTCACTTCTCTAGATTCTAAAATTTCATATCCACTCGTGACATCGGCGCTGAATAAATAGTTGAGTGAGCCTGTCTGTGCGCTATAAGATAAAGTGCCATTCGGCTCTACCGTTCCATTCTGAAAATGTGTGAATCCAAGCTCAGCCGAAGTGCTGGAATTGCTCTGTGATTCAAACAGGACGATGTTGACCAGCTGCCCTGAATTGCGCACATCCAAATCGCCTGAGCTGCCGCGAATGATTTCGATGTAGTCAACCTGCTCGGCCGCGATGCGATCGAGCTGGCTACTCGCCTCATTGGCCTTGCCAGCGAGGCGCTTGCCGTTAATCAGTATTTGACTAGTAGCGCCTAGCCCACGGTTGTTGTCGCCGAAGCTTGGCACCTGGTTACCTTCCAACGCGAGGCCTATGCCAGGAATTCGGCTGAGCATATCGTTCACCGATACTACACCGTAGTCAGAAAAATAGGCGGAGGGAAAGGTAATGGTCCCATCATCCTCGGCTTCGCTTTGTGCGAAGAGAGGGTTTGAGGAAGAGGTAATAACCAGCACGATGCTGGTTAGTAGACGATTCTTCATAAGCTTAGGCAGTCATATTAAGTGGATTGACCTGGCTAGGATTTTGTTACCAGCCAAAGTGCATGAACTATGCGAGGAATGTAGAAAAATAGGCAGAGCACTATGTTGATGGCGAGGTTTTTGTTGGCGCCAGATTTTAAGAATACGGCAATAGGGGGAAGACTATTGCAAGAATTATTAAGACTATTTTTTTGTCCATCGGGCTTTCCTTTTATTATTTTTATTAAATGACGGTCGAAGTCAATTCAGCTGATTATAGTCCTTGTTGGCTTCTATGTCTCGGTTTGGCATTTCCAGCAAAAATCGAAGCTACCGTCATTTTCTTCGGCACATTTACTGCAGACCCAAGATTCTATCGGTGCAGCTTTGGTAAGCTGTTCCTCGATGATTGAGGAGGCCTTTGCGAAGTCCTGATCGTTAATGATCCAGAGTTCCAAAAACATATTCTGAATGCCGTGGCGAGCGCCATTGGGTATTGTATGCTCGTTTTTTACGAAGGACTCAATGCGATTTAGTGCGAGGATGTTCTTCGCCGAGTGCAGAACAACTACATTTTCGTCGGTGTAGATTTTTTGCATAGTGATTCACTATCCTCTCACGTTAACTTGATTGTAGTTCGCGGCCAAGTATCGGAATTTTGTCTCGTAGTGCCCAATACAAATGCGTTGCAAATTGCTACTGCTCTTTCACGAGTGGCCAAAGACGCTTGAGGGCGTCATCCCATTGAGAGGTTACGAGTTCTGGATATTATTGAAGTGGCGTCAGCGTTTCTGTCGCGAGAAGGAACTGGAGTTCACGACCTACCTTAGTAGACTTTACAATTCCGGCGTTTTTCAGCACTCGAAGATGCTTCGTCACTCCCTGTCGACTCAGTTTCATGCTGCTACATAGGCCGGAAATGGAATTGCGTCTATTCTTTCCCTGACCCTCGCCAAGACGATTGATCAGTTGCAACCGCGTATTGCCACCTAGCGCTGCAAAAAGCTGGGCCTCATTCGCTGAATCGTTTTGTTTCTCAGTCTTCAACATGGGCTGCAATATTTTGTGTTTGGATTTCCCAGCCTCCGGCATTTCTACGTAGTGCCTCAGCTGCATCGGCGTCGTCGGGCAATGCTGCGAAGCCGGATTCGATGATGGTGAGTCGAGTGCCGAATTCTTTGTGATCTGTGACGGCGCACCAAACCCGATCTATTGGGGCCTTTAGGTCTATCGTTTTTTCGATTCTGTCATCCACGGTGCTGTCCTCGGAAATAGTTGGCTGGATACATGGGTATTGATTTTCCACATCCTGCAATTAAATGCAGCCAAAAGGTTGCTTTATTTTGAGAATACAGATTTGCGTGGAAAGGCTTAAGGGCAGGGATCTTCACCTTGGACAGGTGCAGTACCTGAAGGCAGAAAGCGACAGGGGTCTGACTCTTCAAGCGTGACTCGCACTCCTGCTCTAATTAGAGCAGATGTTCCGGGGCCTTGAAAGAACTGATAGCCGTCGCGGGTATTCATCCATGCTGAGGGTCCGCCGACGTATTTTCCCGCGTTCGTGGTTTCTGTCTTGATGCGCGTAACCAAGTTTTCATAGACGGGGTCCCCTTGTCTGCGACCGCTAAAGCTGCTGAGGTCGGAGCTCGCTACGAACACGAGATCAACGCCGTCAACCTGTGCAATCTCATCGGCGGCAGCAGTGCCTTCCTCTGTCTCGATCATGGCAATAATCATAATATTGTCGTTGGCGGCCGCGCGATAGTCTCTGCCCCAGATCGCGCCATATTGACCTCCGCCCTGGCTACGCCTGCCGATGGGAGGATACTTCGCGAACCTGACCGCGCGTTCCATTTTTTCTGCCGTGTCTACCATTGGTACAATTATCCCTAGAGCTCCGATATCGACAGCCTTCTGAATGTCCCCTTCAGTGGCGTCGGGTACGCGAATGAAAGGGATCGCAGGTGCGTCCTTGCAAGCCCAAATCATTCTAGCAACATCGGTATAGCCTAGATGGCTGTGCTGCATCTCTATCCATATATAGTCATAGCCTGAGTTGGCCATAGCGCAGTAAATGTC
>CAJXQP010000334.1 GCA_913058275.1 uncultured Gammaproteobacteria bacterium
GAAGCATTCCAGAAACAAGCCGCTGTACTTTTAAACGAAGAGCTACTTCAGACACAGATATTGAGTGACGGAGAAATTGAACAGAGTGAATTCTCTATGGAGACTGCAGCTGCGCTGATAAAAGCAGGTCCCTGGGGGCAGGAATTCCCTGAGCCTGTCTTTGATGGTAAGTTCAAAGTAATCCAGCAGCGCAGAGTTGGGGAGAATCACTTAAAGCTCGTGCTAGCGCCCGAACTTGCGCCGCAGCAGGCCATAGACGCAATCGCCTTCAATATAGACAAGCAAGACTGGCCGGCTGCTGAGATGACTGATATCGAGATCGCCTACAGACTCGATATCAATGAATTCAGAGGGAATCAAACGCTGCAGCTTATGGTGGAACATATAATCGCCTGGCAATAGATTTTTCTTGTCAAAAAAGATCAGATTCGTCACTAGGCGAGTGCTCTAATTATTAGTCTTTTTTGCTCTATGAGGAGCGCAATCAGTGCTTCATCAGTTCAGTGTTAGTCTCTGGATTTGTCACTCTAGAATGCCCGGCCGATAAACCCTGTAATAAAGTCTGATCTGCACGGTCTTTAAATGACAGAATGGCTCGTATTTGTTACCTTTTAGCACTCAAATAACGATCCCGCTCGCGTATCATCTTTAGCATGATTTGATGGGAGTCAAAATGCGCATTATATTACATAACTTTCTGATATTACTGGGTTTTATTTTTGTGGCTGGCGGCGCTCAGGCACAGATTCATAAAACCGATCAGATCGAGGTTGAGCTAGTTTCGGAAACCAGTAATGTGGTTCCTGGCGAAACGCTATGGCTAGCTATTCGGCTGGACCCTATCGAACACTGGCATACCTACTGGAAATTCGGCGGCGATAGCGGCGAAGCAACGCAGGCTACTGCATGGCAATTGCCGGCTGGCGCGAGTGCCGGCGACATCAACTGGCCGATTCCCGAATGGACTCCATTCCCAGGCAGCGATCTGGTTACCTTCACCTATGAGCGAGAAGTATTCCTGCCAATTCCTGTAACTGTTCCTGCAGACTACAGCGCTTCAAATTTCGAACTACGCACAAACATCGACTATCAGGTCTGCTACGAGATATGCATCCCGGGCTCGGCTGAGTTTGCCTTGTCGTTGCCAGTCGGCAGTACCGCGCAGATTGATGAGAAATGGCAGCAGGGTTTTGCTCAGACGCGCGCGCTCACTCCAGTGCCGATAGAGCAGCACAACCTGCAGGCCAATTTCAACAGCTTCGATGGCGAGTTCAATGTCATGGTCGAGGCAGAAGAAAAACTATTCGATGATGTCGACGAGGTCTGGTTCTTCCCAGAGCAGCGTCGGATCATGAAGTACGCGCCATTTCGTAAGGTCATTAAAGACGGCAATCGCCTGCAGATTTCTACAGAGCAGCATCGCCGCTTCGATGCCGAGATTACTGAGCTGAATGGACTGCTCGCTTACATCGACGATGATGGGCAGTGGCACGGTTACGACATCAAGCCTCGATACGCGAACGTGGCCTGGGACCATAGCATCGAAGTAGAGCTCCTCTCGGAGACCACAAACATAGTGCCGGGCGAAACTACTTGGCTTGGTTTGCGGCTACAGCCTGCTGAACACTGGCATACCTATTGGAAGATGGGTGGCGATAGCGGTGAACCTACTAGCGCGAACGAGTGGACGGCGCCCGAAGGAACGAATATCGGCGAACTGCTGTGGCCGGCTCCGCACTGGCTTCCGTTCTACGACACTGACTTGGTTAACTTTGCCTACGAGCAAGAAGTATTGCATCCCATCGCAGTCACTGTGCCAGCAGACTACGAAGGCGATACGGTTGAACTATCAACGTTGGCTTTCTGGAATGTATGCGAGCAGATATGTATTCCTGGAGAGCAGCGGCTGAGTATCACGTTGCCGGTAGCGCAATCTCCTGAGTTAGACGCTGGCAACGCGCAGATCTTTGCGACTGCTAGAGAACAACTCCCAATAATTGATCACGATATCAAATCGATCATCGCCGTTGCCGGTGAGCGAGTGAGCCTCGGATTTGAAGCGCCAGATGCAGTTTTTTCTGATTACACTGACGCATTCTTTTTTCCTGAACAGCGCCGCATAGTTAAACCTGGCCCGCTTCGTGATGTGAGCATTGCGGGAAATTTGCTGCAGATAACTCACCAACAGCCAAGACGTATGTTGGAAGACCTCACTGAAGTTTACGGAGTTCTTGTTCTAGAAAATGAACAAGGAGAGCGCACTGCCTATGATTTTCAGAACCCAGCGGCAGACGCAAACTTAATTACTATTGCGCCTCTTGCGAACGCGAATAATTCGGGCAGTGACGGTGGAGCTAGCGGCGGATTGCTGCTGTATATGCTATTCGCATTGATGGGCGGTTTTATACTGAACCTAATGCCCTGCGTGTTCCCTGTACTCTCCATGAAGGCACTTAGCTTCGCTAAAAATGCTGGCGAATCCGCGCACAAACAACGCATGGATGGCCTCGCTTACACCGTTGGTGTGATTGCCGCCTTCGTAGCTCTGGCAACAGTCCTCATCGTACTGCGCGCCGGTGGCGAACGCATTGGTTGGGCGTTCCAGTTTCAGCAGCCTTGGTTCCTCGCCTTTATCGTGTATGTGTTCTTCATGATGGCTCTCAGCCTCTCGGGTGTGTTTGAGATCGGCACGGGCCTCATGGGCGCGGGTGGCAGCCTTGCGCAAAAGAAGGGTTACAAGGGTTCATTCTTCACAGGTGTGCTAGCAACGACTGTAGCGACGCCTTGTACTGCACCGTTTATGGGTCCGGCACTCGGTTTTGCCTTAACCCAGTCTTGGGTGGTCGCGATGATGGTATTCGTATCCTTAGGTTTTGGCATGGCTCTACCGATTCTCGTGCTTTCCTATATGCCGTCCCTGACGAAGTACATGCCCAAACCAGGTGCCTGGATGGAAACATTCAAGCAGTTCATGGCGTTTCCTCTGTATCTCTCAGCCTTGTTCTTCCTCTGGGTGCTAGGTAATCAGGTAGGCGTCATGGGTATGTCACTGGTGCTTGGCGTGTGTATCTTGCTCGCCTTCGCAGCCTGGATGTATCAGCGCCGCTTTTCCATGGGCCCGATACTGCGTACGGTTAACTATGCAGTGGGTGCGACGACACTAGTAGCCGCCATCCATCTGATGCAGACGCCTTTCCTGCAGACAGTCTCAATGGTACAAACAGCGAGTGTCGATGCGGATGGCAACTCTACGCAGAACTACGAAGTCTTCAGCACTGCCCGTCTAGATGAAATACAGGCCGAGGGTCGGCCGGTGTTCGTCAATATGACAGCCGCATGGTGTATTACCTGTCTCTTATACACATCTCCGAGCCCACGAGACCGAGGCTGATCTC
>CAJXQP010000335.1 GCA_913058275.1 uncultured Gammaproteobacteria bacterium
TCTACACCTCTCTATTCGTCGGCAGCGTCAGATGTGTATAAGAGACAGGGTTATACTCATGGATGATTCGCAGCAAACAACTCCAGACTTAAGTCAATACGGCATCAATGATGTCAATCAAGTCTTCTACAACCCATCCTATGAATTTCTTTTTAAGCAAGAAACAAATCCTCATCTGACCGGCTATGAGAAAGGTAAGTTGACAGAATCAGGAGCGATCGCGGTAGACACTGGGGTTTTTACTGGGCGATCTCCAAAAGACAAATATTTAGTTAAGGATGACATAACCCGAGACACGGTGTGGTGGTCGGACCAAGGTAAGAACGACAATAAGCCCATCGACCAAGCAACTTGGGCTAGCCTCAAGTCGAAGGTGACTGAAAGGCTTAGTGGAAAGCAGCTCTATGTTGTCGATTCAATCTGTGGTTCGAATGAGAACAGTCATTTAAAAGTACGTTTCATCATGGAAGTCGCCTGGCAGGCACATTTCGTTAAGAACATGTTTATACGGCCAACGCCCGAGCAGCTTCAAGATTTCGAGCCTGATTTTATCGTAATGAATGCCGCTAAGTGCTCGAATCCTGACTGGCAACAACAGGGTTTGAATTCAGAGAACTTTATTGCGTTTAATCTTACTGAGAAGACTCAGTTAATTGGCGGAACCTGGTATGGCGGCGAGATGAAAAAAGGCATGTTTTCGATGATGAACTACGTACTGCCACTCAACGGCATGGCATCAATGCACTGTTCAGCCAATATTGGCAAAGATGGTACCACGGCAATTTTTTTCGGCCTCTCCGGTACTGGCAAGACTACCCTCTCTACCGACCCAGAACGGGAACTAATAGGCGATGACGAGCACGGCTGGGATGACGATGGAGTCTTCAATTTTGAAGGAGGCTGTTATGCTAAAACCATCAGACTGAGCAAGGAAAGTGAACCGGACATATTTAAGGCTATCCGTCGTGACGCATTATTGGAAAATGTATGCGTTAACGAGGCAGGGATTATAGACTACGATGATGGTTCCAAGACCGAAAACACACGAGCTTCCTATCCGATTTACCATATCGAGAATATCGTCAAGCCTATTTCGAAGGGGGGCCACGCCAAACAAGTCATATTTCTTACAGCAGATGCTTTTGGCGTACTCCCTCCGGTATCGAAGCTGACGCCAGAGCAAACTAAATACCACTTCCTGTCGGGCTTTACTGCAAAGTTAGCAGGCACTGAACGCGGCGTTACTGAACCTACACCTACTTTTTCTAGCTGCTTTGGAGCAGCATTTCTTTCGTTACATCCTGCGAAGTACGCACAGGAATTGGTTAAAAGAATGAATGCGGCTGGTTCGACGGCTTACCTCGTCAATACCGGCTGGAATGGAACGGGCAAACGAATATCAATTTCCGCCACTCGTGCCATTATTCGAGCAATACTCGATGGGTCCATCGATTGCGCTGAGACCTTTACTCTTCCCTACTTCAACTTAGAAGTGCCAGTATCTGTGAACTCGGTTGACAGCAACCTACTTGACCCTCGTAATACTTATGAAGCTGCGATTACATGGAACAAAAAAGCAATCAATTTAGCAGAATTATTTGTAGAAAACTTTGAGAAATTCACAGACAACAGTGCAGGCAAAGCTCTAGTAGCTGCCGGGCCGACACTACCTTAGACGAGTGCATTCTTGAACAGGAAACACAACGAGAGCCCAAGCCTCACATGCATTCACTTCCTCAAAACACCTGACAAAGTCTTCGCGCTTCATAGATCGATGCGTGAATGTTACGTGATGCAACGGAGTCTCCAATTCGATAAAGCCTGAATTCACTGGTCGTATTGGCTATCAGAGTTTGAGGTTTGAATTTTGTTAATTCCGTAATATCTATCTGACCGTGGTTTTGAGATGCTGGCTTCAGTTCAAAATAGAGATCATCATTGGGTAAGGTGCCGTATTCGACAACAATCTGATCAAAGAGTCGAGTGCTCGCTTCTTCCGAATAATCGTTCCACAGATGAGCTTCAAGACGCCCATCTTTTTCTTTGATGCCTATCAACTGCATATCAGTAGTTACCTTAAGGCACTTTTTGTAAATCTCGCGAAGCATAGGTGGATAATTCGTAGCTCCAATCCAAGAACCCAGCAACCGATCACGTGTCATAAATTCAATTTTGCAGCCGCCCTCCATCATCATTTCAGCGCAGCTAGGTCCGGATTCAGTCCCATTCTCATCGTAAACAAGTACTTCTTTTTTTAGCGGCTCATGGCCGTTCAACACATCCCAAGTAGAAACCGCTAAATTAGAACCAAACTCAAGGAAATCTAAATTTGGGATTCCACCGGTTGCAATAATAACAATATCCGCCCTAATCTCGCGGATATCCTCTGCCTCCATATATCTATTGGTATGAATAGGTACCCCAATCTCTTGCAGCTCAGAAATTAACCAATCCACAACACCTATCAGATTTTCACGCCTAGGGGCCTTGGCTGCAGTCAAAACTTGTCCACCGGCGTGGGCCGCAGCCTCAAACACACTGACATCATGCCCCCTCAGCGCGGAAACTCTTGCGGCTTCCAAGCCAGCAGGACCGGCACCAATAATCACAATTTTCTTTTTTTGAGTGTCAGTGGTCGCAATGAGCTGTGGCACTGTCTTCTCACGCCCAGTTGCAGGATTATGCAGGCAATAGGCAGCTCCCGTCAGATAGATCTGATCAATGCAGTGACCCGCTCCCACACAGGGGCGAATTCTATGCTCATCTCCTTCAGCTACTTTTTTAAGAATATGTGGATCGGCAATATGCGCACGAGTCATGCCAACTAGATCAACCGAGTCTGATTGAAGTGCATGGCGCGCTGTAGCGACGTCCGCAATACCGCAGGAATGAAGGATGGGAATATCGAGCCGCGCTTTCACCGCCTTTACTTTGTCCAAGAACGGCGACGAGGGCGAACCAATCGGCGGAATAACCCTGCTCATCGACATTTCATTGCCACTGCTGGCTCCCCAGACAATATTAAGATAATCCACTAGGCCGCTGTCTGCATATCGCTTCATGATCTCAAAGGCCTCGCTCTCATTTCCACCACCGCGAATGCCTTCTCCACCAGAGACACGGAGGCCGACAATGTAATCGTCACCAACTTGCTTACGCACCTCCTTTATGACTTCAAAGTTAAATCGCATACGCTTTTCCAGCGACCCGCCCCAATCGTCATCCCTAAAATTCTGAGACGGAGATACGAATGATCCAGCTAAATGACTAAAAGCTAGGATTTCTACTCCATCCAGCCCGCCCTCCTTAGCTCTTCTTGCGGCCTGGCCATAGTCTTTTATTATCCTGTCTCTTATACACATCTGACGCTGCCGACGAAT
>CAJXQP010000336.1 GCA_913058275.1 uncultured Gammaproteobacteria bacterium
CTCGGTCTCGTGGGCTCGGAGATGTGTATAAGAGACAGGGCTGTCGATAGTAGCACTTCGTCCAATTTCATCCGCAGTAAGATTGCACATGATCTCAAAGAGGGAAAGCATGGCGGGCGCGTGCATACTCGATTTCCTCCAGAGCCGAATGGCTATCTGCATATCGGCCATGCTAAGTCTATTTGCCTCAACTTTGGCGTGGCGGCAGAAAATTCGGGCCTGTGTAATCTCCGCTTCGATGACACAAACCCGGAGAAGGAGAGCCAGGAGTATGTTGACGCCATCAAGGACAGTATTTCTTGGTTAGGCTTTCAGTGGAGTGGAAATGTTCGCTACTCCTCAAGTTATTTCGAACAATTGTACGCGTTCGCGCTGCAACTTATTGAGTCGGGGAAGGCATACGTCTGCGATCTCGGTGCAATTGAAATGCGGGAGTATCGCGGCTCATTGACAGAGCCCGGCCAGAATAGCCCGCACAGGGATCGTCCGATAGAAGAAAACAGGGATCTATTTGAGCGCATGCGAGCTGGTGAGTTTGCCGATGGAGCTTGCAGCCTGCGTGCAAAAATCGATATGGCGTCGCCAAACATCAATATGCGCGATCCTGTTTTGTACCGCATCAGGCACATAGAGCATCATCAGACCGGCTCGCAGTGGTGCATTTACCCGACTTACGACTATACGCACTGTATATCAGACGCGATCGAAGGCATTACTCATTCGCTGTGCACGCTAGAGTTTGAGGGGCATCGTCCTCTGTATGACTGGATATTGAATACTCTAGATATTGCGTCCCTAGCTGGAGCTAGCGACCTTGCCGGCACGGAGTATGACTATGTGCTGCCACAGCAGACCGAATTCGCGAAACTGAAACTAAATTACACCATCGTGGGCAAGCGTACGCTCAAGGAGATGGTAGAGACGAATGTAGTTCAAGGATGGGATGATCCCCGTATGCCGACTCTGGCTGGACTGCGTAGGAGAGGCTTTACGGCCACCTCCATTCGAAACTTTTGCGAGAGCGTTGGCGTGGCGCGTAGCGACAGTATCGTCGATCTTGGGATGTTGGAACACGCGATTCGAGATGATCTGGACAAGAATAGTCCGCGGGCGATGTGCGTGTTAAACCCAGTCACCGTTGTGCTGACGAATTTGCCGGATGAGCATCTCGAGATACTTAGTATGGCGAATCATCCGAAGGATGAGGAAATGGGCCGTCGCAGCGTTCCTCTAACGAAGCGAGTTGTGATAGATAGGTCTGATTTCGAAGAGGTGCCTCCACAGGGCTTCAAGCGCCTGATTGCAGGTGGCGAAGTACGCTTGCGCGGCGCCTATGTGATCAAATGTATTGATGTAATCAAGGATGATACTGGAAAAATCATCGAGCTACATTGCAGCGTCGACCTGAATACACTCGGTAAGAAGCCCGAAGGGCGCAAAGTAAAAGGGGTAATCCATTGGGTATCAGAAGCGAAGGGAATACCTTTGAACGTGCGCTTGTATGATCGGCTGTTCAATGTTGAAAACCCGGAAAGCAAAGACATCGAAGACTTTCGTGAATGCCTGAACAAAGATTCATTGGTAGAGATAACGTCTTGTATCGCGGAGCCATCGATAGTGGAAGAGGGTGCATCACCGAGCTATCAATTCGAGAGAGAAGGCTATTACTGTCTCGACGAGAAAGATTCATCGGAAAACAGGCTCGTTTTTAATCGAACCATAACCCTGCGCGATTCATGGTAGGCGAGAAGCCTACAAAAAAGTAGAGAGTATCCTGTGTTAAATATTTACAACAGTCTTACGCAAACTAAAGAAGAGTTTAAGCCAATCAACGAAGGTAAGGTCGGTATTTATGTTTGTGGAATAACGACCTACGATTACCTTCATCTCGGTCATGCGCGCATGATGGTGGCGTTTGATGTTGTCACGCGCTACCTGCGTGCAAGTGGTTTCGAAGTGAATTACGTAAGAAATATTACAGACATCGATGACAAAATTCTAAATCGCGCTAGTGAGAACGGCGAATTGTTTTCAGATCTTACCGATCGATTCATCCATGCCATGCATGAAGATGAGGCGGCGTTAGCCGTGCTTCCGCCGGACGTTGAGCCGCGGGCGACAGGGCATATTACTGAAATCGTCGAGATGATTAAAGTGCTCATAGAGAAAGACATGGCTTATAGGGCCGACAACGGAGACGTCTATTTCTCGGTCATGAACTTTCCAGACTATGGAAAGCTATCCAAAATGAAGATGGATGAACTCTTGGATGGCGCGCGTGTAGAAGTAGGCGAGCTGAAAAAAGATCCCAGAGACTTTGTGTTATGGAAGTCATCAGCAGATGATGGTGTTGGCTGGGATTCTCCCTGGGGCTATGGCAGGCCTGGCTGGCATATTGAATGTTCGGCCATGTCGACTTGCTGCCTCGGTGACAATTTCGATATTCATGGCGGCGGATCGGATTTGCTGTTTCCTCATCATGAAAACGAAGTTGCGCAATCAGAAGCGGCGACCGGTACGCGATTCGCAAATGTGTGGATGCACAACGGCCCGCTGCGCGTCGACAACGAGAAGATGTCAAAGTCGTTGAACAATTTCTTTACCGTAAGGGAAATATTGGCAGACTACGATGCTGAAGTGGTTCGTCATCTATTGATCGCGAGTCACTACCGTAGTCCGATCAATTACTCTGAGCAGAGTTTGCAGCAGTCCACCAGCGTATTGGAGCGTTTCTATAACTGCCTGAAGGGGTTGGACATCGCTAGTGCGAAGTCGCTAACCAATAGTCGCTTTGAAAAGGCATTCTTCGCGGCTATGGACGATGACTTCAACACGCCGGAAGCCTTTAGTGTTCTTTTCGAGATGGTGAAGGAGATTAATAAGAACAAGGAAACCGACCCTGGGCTTGCGAATCAACTCGGTGCCTTGCTAGTGCGGCTCGCCAATCTGTTAGGCATTCTACAGAGCACCCCTGAGGAATTCCTGCGCAGCAATATCGCTGTAGAAGTTAATGAGCAGGAAATAGATCAGCTGATCGCGGCGCGAAAACAGGCCCGCGCAGACAAGGATTGGGCGCGAGCCGATGAAATACGCGACCAGTTAGCGGCTATGAAAGTTGTCGTAGAAGACGGTGCCGATGGCAGTGGCTGGAGAATAGAACGCTAGCCAACTTGATTACTTTGTCTGAAGCGCCCGAAGCATCGTGTCTTTAGCTGAAAACCAATGGAATCAAGCATTGACTGGTTCCATTGACGTGAGTATTATTCCGTCCTCTCGAAAACGAAGCGTTTGCGAGAATCAAGACCCATTATCGGGGTATAGCGCAGTCTGGTAGCGCGCTTGCTTTGGGAGCAAGATGTCGGG
>CAJXQP010000337.1 GCA_913058275.1 uncultured Gammaproteobacteria bacterium
TCGGAGATGTGTATAAGAGACAGGTGCAGAGACTACCCCGGACAGAAGTAGAGAGCTGAAACCAGTCAGTAGGGCAGAAGCAGGCAAGGCTTTCAGGAATAGGGAGCGAGTAGTGAGTTTCATGGCGTGCTCTTTTTATTGAATTGATTCCCCAAGATTAATCCCAAATTTCAAAAATGTCTAACAAATAAGGGCTTGGGTGACGGTTTCCTGCTTTATATACGCGAGAAATATTGAATCAGTGTTGTATGGGGAACTAGACTTGGTATCTGCAAACAAGAGTAACTACCTTGGGGCGGCGCATAATCTCGTTACCCGGCATCTGGAATCTCTCAGAACGGTTGTAGCTAATTGTCAGAAGTAGAGTATTCAAAATCCGAAATTCAGTTCGCACGATGTGGACTTCGATGGAGATAGTCATTAATCTAATCATAATCAAGAATATCGATGGTAGATCATGGAAGCTTTTACATGACAATAATCAAATTTGGCGGCATTGGGATAGTCGTACTAATTGTTTTTATCCTGGTTTCATTTCGGCTTTTTGGCTTGGACCCGAGTGATCAAAGGCCAGGGTTATGGTTAAGCGGTGAAGTCAATCAAGAGCTAATTGAGGATTGGTCTTTTACCAATGAGTTTGGTGAAATTTACGTGCAAACCAACACTCGCTATGGAGTACCCCATTCAGTAACGACTTATTGTACAACCTATGATGGGGAATTCTATTTGTTCTCCGCCTATTATCAAAGCGGGGACTTTCCCGATGATCGAGGCTGGAATCGCAACGTAATGCGCGATAGTCGGGTGCGGCTGAAACTGGGTGATCGTCTTTACGATCAAGAATTGAGCTATGTGTCAGACATGGCAGTTAAAGCGTCTGTGGTTCAGAGCTTTATTGATAAGTATCCGCAGTGGGACAGCCCTGGAATGGAAAACGTCTACGTCTTTGTGGTGGAAAATCCGGCCTAGAGTCAGCTAGTCTTCATTTCATCTGGGCTCTGTCTGTTGTCGAGCGTTATTCAGGGAAATGGATAGGGTTGCTTACAACTTAATCGTTCAAAAACTGGTGATTGGGTTCAAAATACGTACCAGCCAACACGCTGTTTCAAAATGGGTAAATAAGGTTCGCGCTCGCTGCAGCAATGGTAATTTTGAACTAAACAATCTGTCTTAGGTTCTTAAGCTGTGAGTGTATTCCTGCAAGTGATTGTCAGCTCTAGTTAACGCGACCATGGGTCGTCCATGGCGGTGAAGAATTCTTGATGGCCGGCAATGATGCGTGCAGTATCTTCTGCATCTGGTGTGGTGGTCCAATCATTTCGTATGAACGTGCCCCCTAACAAAATGCCGTCCTTACGTGGGAACATGTACAGACCGTCGTTGCCCACTGTCATGTAGTCCACTTCTTCTTGAGGCAATAAGAAACTAAGTTGTCCCTTGATCGGCATGAGTTCATCGTCAGGGAAAATATTGCGAGAGCCTAGCCCAGTGCAATTGATCAGCACTGGCTCCGAAAGGCTCAAGGCATCATCTTGCCCCTTAAACTCCCTTATCACGATCTCGCCGCCTGCGGCATGGAAGTCTTGCATCATGGCGGGAAGGTAGATCGCCGGTTCGATCAACATGGTGTTGTAGTGGAGAACGTGGTCGGCGGCAAAAGGATGCTGCGTGGCCGACAAATCTCTAAGTTCGGGGTACATCTGTGAGTAGCGATCTGTAAAGCTATCCGCTTCGGGTGGTTCGCTTGCTATCGAATAGTTGCTAATCCAACGCACGCCGTATCTGGGGCCGGCAAGATTTTGAAAATAACGATAAGCGTGCCCCATAGCCGCTTCGAACTGCGCTTTGAATTGTGGGGTAACTTTGTCATCGTCGTAGACTGAAGTAGGTGACCACTGACCGCCTGCGATATTCGACGTAGTGTTAGGTGGCAGGTCCCGCGTGTATATAGTTACGTCCCAGCCACGGTCCTGCAATAACCGCGCTGCTGAAAGGCCTACAGCACCGGCACCTAGAACCGCACAGCGGCGGTGTGAACTCTGTTCAGCCAGTTCCATGGCTAGATAAGATGTTCCCCCAGACAGTGTTATTCCGCCACCGCCATGACCGTAGTTGTGTATTACAGTCTTGTCGCCGAATGATTCTGCTTCTAGGCGGAAACCTGAGGGGCGAAATGGGCGTGACCCAGCGATGGTTCTTATCACCCTATCTGGCGATACAATAACCCTGCGCAGCGGGAGTCCAGAAGGCGTAAAGTTACGGGCCGAGGTTCTCAGGCCACTGCTGCAGGCTGAGGCTAAAGGAGCTAGTGCCATGCCCTGAAGGAGAACTCGCCTGCTGGTCATATCCGATTCCGCTCTGTAGATCGTCTGTGTCTGCTGGTCATATCGGTTCTCATTTGTTAGATCATTGCACCTGAGCATAACGCAGCACTAGGGATAAGTTAAATTGCCTATTTTTCACAAGGCCTATAAAGAAGAAAGCGTTCGATCAATGAGATTGATGGAGCGCTTTCAATAGTTAACGCTGCGGTTTCCCGTCAGATATTCGAGTCTAGTCAGAAAAGCTACCATAGCTCTTGGGATGAGCTAGCAGCCATTCTACGACCTGCTCAGCGAACGTGTCTGAGAAAGCAGGCACATGTGAGCCATCAGCAATAGTCCATAGCTCGCTAGAACCACCGGCCTTGCAGCCCTGGCTGAATACCATAACTGACGATTCATGTCCTTCTAGGTTAGCCACTAGATCGCGCAGCTCGCGTTCGGCTGCTTGAGCCTTACAGCCGTTATATTGGGCCCACTGAGTGACTGTGTCTTTAGCGCTAGGGTAGGAATTGCCGCCAATCTCTGCGCCATCGTAGGCGATAGTGCCGTCACTAGTGCCGTGAATTTGTAGCACATGAACCGGGTTTTCCGGAGCAGAGCGCATGTCTGAATGGCTAGCGCCGGCAAGACTCGCTATAGCTGCGATGGTTTCGGAGTGATCGTAGGCCGCGCGGTAAGACATGAATCCGCCGTTTGAATGCCCTATTAAGTAAACGCGATTTGCGTCGACATTGAAGTCGGCTTTCACTTCTTTGATGATGCTAAGTATGTAGGCAGAATCATCAACGTCGGATTGGAAAAAGTTGCAACAGGCAGAGGAAGCATTCCAGAAGCGATTCTCATCGCCTCCTGATTCCTTGTCTCCATCAGGCGAGACCAATAGAAAGCCATAGGTATCGGCGATTGCGCTGAAGCCCATATAACTGTCCTGGCCTGCACCGCTTGAAGTGTAGCCGTGCAGTAAAACGATTAGCGGTGCTGGTGTGGCAGCATCATAGTCGGCAGGAACCGTTACTGGC
>CAJXQP010000338.1 GCA_913058275.1 uncultured Gammaproteobacteria bacterium
AATATCGAATGTGTAAAAGATTTGGCTGGGCTGAATAGATTGACGAAGGCGCGGCGCTTAAACTAGTTATTCTAAAAATGTAGAAGTAGAAATTAATGAAAGACGAACAGCTACTTAGGTACTCTCGCCAAATTATGCTGCCGCAGATGGATGTTGCCGGACAGCAGAAGCTAATAGATGCGACGGTACTCATCGTCGGCATGGGCGGATTGGGTTGTCCTGCTGCGATGTATCTCGCCGCTGCTGGCGTCGGTCATCTCATGATCGCCGATGATGACGTGGTCGAGTTGACGAATTTGCAGCGACAGGTTGCTCACAGTCACTCTATGATCGGTCAGCCGAAGGTGGTCTCGGCTCGAAAAACCTTATTGGGCCTCAATCCAGATTTAAAAATAACGGCACTGCAGGAGCGTCTCGTCGGAGCGAATTTAAGCGAAGCGGTCAGTAAGGCCGACCTCGTCCTCGATGCCTGCGACAATTTTACTAGTAGATTCGCGATCAATGCCGCGTGCATCGAACACCGTAAGCCACTTGTCTCAGGTGCTGCTATTCGGATGGAAGGGCAAATAGCCGTGTTCGACAGTAGGAACCCTAATAGCCCCTGTTACCAATGTCTGTATTCACTCGGCGATGATGAAGACGCCAGTTGTTCCGAGAACGGCGTAATGGCGCCACTGGTAGGCATAATTGGCGCCGTACAGGCGATGGAGACGATAAAGCTGCTCACCGGCATAGGTGAGTCTCTCACTGGCCGGCTACTCCTGCTCGACGCCAGCACCTTGCAATGGCGTGAGATGCGACTCCCGCGCGATAGCAACTGCGGGGCCTGCAGCGGCTAGCAGCTCATATTTCAATCCAAGTATTTCGGGCGGTAAGCCCTATTTCTCGGCTAACACGCCAGTACAAAGTTTGAAGTGTCTAGCGCATAGGGCTATGATGCTCGCGCTTCAGTTGGTACACAGTAGCGTTTTTTATTCGCTAAATGCCTTAACCCCTTTTCTACATAAATTGCCTTCCCTATGGATTCACAGCCAGAACAATCAGAGCAGCCCGAAAAGCCGGAGCAGCCAAAACTGCCGTTTAGCACGTTCGATCTACAGAAGCCTCTTGCTGACGCCATCAAGAAAATCGGATTCGAGTACTGCACGCCTATTCAGGCTGAGTCGCTAGTGCATACTTTGCAGGGCCATGATGTTACTGGCAAAGCGCAGACCGGTACCGGTAAGACGGCGGCCTTTCTTATTACTATTATTGACGATCTTCTTTCGAACCCGATTGAAGAAGAGCGCTACATCGCCGAGCCACGTGCTCTAATTGTGGCACCTACGCGGGAACTAGCGCAGCAGATAGCTAGCGATGCGCAGCTGCTAACAGATGGTTGCGACATGCATGTTGTCACTATGGTTGGTGGTGAAGACTATTCGAAACAGAATCGGGCGCTGGATGCCAGGCCCGTTGATATCGTTGTAGCGACGCCCGGTCGTTTGTTGGATTTCGTACAGAATGGGAATCTACATCTTGGGGCAGTCGAGGTACTTGTACTAGACGAAGCCGATCGCATGTTGGACATGGGTTTCATTCCGCAGGTGCGATCCGTTGTTTCGCGCACACCGAAGAAGGAGTGCCGACAGACTCTGTTGTTTAGTGCGACGTTTACGCCGGCAATTATAGAACTCGCACAACGCTGGGCGGTCGACCCGATCATGGTCGAAATAGAACCTTTGCAAGTAGCGGCAGACGCGGTCGATCAGGTGGTTTATCTAGTCACCACGGCAGACAAGTACAATCTTCTATATAACCTGATCTCCGCACCCGAAGCCGAGAAGATTATTGTATTTAGTAATCGCCGTGATCAGGTTAGAAGGCTTGCGGATAATCTGCATAGAAACGGAGTCGAATGCGGCATGCTTTCAGGTGAAGTCGCACAGAACCAAAGAGTGCGCACCTTGGATGCCTTTAAGAGTGGCAAAATAAAAGTGCTAGTCGCGACTGATGTTGCAGGTCGTGGATTGCACATTGATGATGTAACACACGTAGTAAATTACACGCTGCCCGAAGAGCCGGAAGACTATGTGCATCGCATAGGACGCACGGGTAGGGCTGGAGCGATTGGTACTTCGATCAGCTTTGCTTGCGAAGACGATTCGTTTCTACTGCCAGATATCGAAGAGAAACTCGGTTCAAAGCTGGATTGCATACATCCAGAAGATGCAATGTTGGCTAAGGCGCCAGCTTTTGAGCGAGCTTCTAAGTTTAAAGCAAAGCCCACTAGCCGAACTTCTGGTAACCCCAGCGGAGGTGGAGGCCGACGCCCTCCCCATCGTTCACGCTAACTATTTTTTCCGTTAGCGCCCGCTTGCTTAAGAATATCTGCATATTCCACAGACTTCCTATGGCGTGACACCAAATCTAGAAAGGTGCTGCCATCTTCCAGGCTGACATTAATGTCATGGCCTGCATCCTTATAGAACACAATGAACCTAGCGAACAGGTCTGCAGTCATGCCGCGATAGGCGCGTAGTAGAATATTGTAGTCGTGAGGCAGTCCTTGTGGTGGAAGCACATCGAGACCGGTCTTTAGACGCTCGTCAGACCACTCTTCATCTCGAGTTGCCTTCTGCGTTCTCTCAGTTCCAGACTTCTTCTCCTCCTTCATTGCATCTTATCTCTAAGTAATTCGTTAACCTGCGCTGGGTTGGCTTTGCCTTTCGATAGCTGCATGCACTGACCTACAAGAAAGCCAATTACCTGCTCCTTGCCGTCCTTGTATTGCTGTACCTGCGCTGGATTTTTTTCAATAACCTCGAGCACGAATTTTTCAATTTCGCCGGAGTCGGTAACCTGCTTTAAGCCTTTGGCCTCGATGATTGCATCGACATCGGACTCATCGCTGACCATGGTTTCGAAAACGGTCTTGGCGATCTTACCCGAAATTGTGTTGTCCTTGATGCGTGCGATCAAAGTCGCTAGGCGCTCTGCCTGAATGGGTGATTCGGTAATATCCCAGTTGTTCTTATTGAGCATGCCTAAGAGATCTTGGCTGACCCAGTTCGCGGCGAGTTTTGAATCGCCGCTCGATCTCGCGACAATTTCAAAGTATTCCGCCATCTCTCGACTACTTATCACAACACCGGCATCGTAGTTGCTCAGTGAATATTCTTCTATGAAGCGCGCCTTTCTCGCATCCGGGAGTTCTGGAAGCTGCGCCTTGACGGCTGCTATGTATTCGTCGTCGATAACAACAGGTAGTAGGTCCGGTTCGGGAAAGTAGCGGTAGTCGTTTGCAACTTCCT
>CAJXQP010000339.1 GCA_913058275.1 uncultured Gammaproteobacteria bacterium
ACGAGATCAGCCTCGGTCTCGTGGGCTCGGAGATGTGTATAAGAGACAGAATCCATAGTTTAGCTTTCCTTATTGCTTTGTATTTTGTTGCTTAGTACTTGTAGCTATCGGCCTTGTAGGGACCATTAACATCTACGTTGATGTATTTGGCCTGATCACCAGTAAGTTTCGTAAGTACTCCGCCGAAACCGCCGACCATCATGGCAGCAACTTCTTCGTCGAGATGCTTAGGCAAAACTTCAACGTAGAGATTACTTTGCTTGTCTGCCGCAGGCAGGTCAGCGAACTTTTTCTCAAACATGAGCATCTGCGCTAATACCTGATTCGCGAATGATCCGTCCATGATGCGAGACGGGTGGCCAGTTGCGTTGCCTAGGTTAATCAAGCGCCCTTCAGAAAGAAGTATCAAATAGTCATCTTTGTTCTCGGTGCCATCACGATAAATTTTGTGGACCTGTGGCTTAACTTCTTCCCAAGCCCAGTTTTCGCGCATAAAGGCCGTGTCGATTTCGTTATCGAAGTGACCGATATTACAGATCACGGCGCCTTTTTTAACTGCTTGCAACATGTACTTGTCGCATACATTTATATTGCCAGTAGTTGTCACGATAAGGTCTGTCTTGGCAAGCAGCAAGGTGTCTATTCCTTCGCTGGAACCGGTATTGATGCCATCGATGTAAGGCGAGACAATTTCAAATCCGTCCATGCAGGCTTGCATCGCGCAGATTGGGTCGATCTCGGCAATTCTTACGATCATGCCCTCTTGGCGCAGGCTCTGTGCAGAACCCTTGCCCACGTCGCCATAACCAACGACCAATGCCTGCTTGCCAGAAAGCAACATGTCAGTGCCGCGCTTGATGCCGTCGTTGAGTGAATGGCGACAGCCGTATTTGTTATCGTTCTTCGACTTAGTGACCGAGTCGTTAACATTGATCGCAGGAACCTTCAATGAACCTTCTTCCAGCATCTCTAGAAGGCGATGTACGCCAGTCGTTGTCTCTTCGGTAATACCATGGATGTTCTCTAGCAGCTGAGGGTACTTCTCATGCACCATCCCGGTGAGGTCTCCGCCGTCATCTAGGATCATGTTTACATCCCAAGGCTCGCCATCTTTTAGAATGGTTTGCTCTATGCACCATTCACCTTCATCTTCTGTCTGACCCTTCCAGGCGTAAACGGCGATTCCAGCGGCAGCAATGCAAGCGGCAGCATGGTCTTGAGTGGAGAATATGTTGCAAGATGACCAGCGCACTTCTGCACCGAGCTCTACAAGCGTTTCAATTAGCACGGCTGTCTGCACAGTCATGTGTATACAGCCCAGAATCTTCGCTGTAGCGAGTGGCTTCTGGCTAGAGTACTTTTTGCGCAAAGTCATTAGCGCCGGCATCTCTGCCTCGGCCAATGTGACTTCGCGACGGCCGAAATCGGCTAGGCTAATATCCGCAACTTTGTAGTCTTCGGTCGCTGCATTATTTTGTACTGATAAATCGTTCATTTCGTAATCCTTATATGTTGTGTTATAGATCAGCTGCTGCTTTAAGTGCGTCGGTTTTGTCTGTTTTTTCCCAGCTCAGGTCGAGGTCTTCGCGACCGAAGTGACCGTAAGCGGCGGTGTCTTTGTAGATAGGTTTAATTAGATCCAACATCTTGATCAGGCCTTTCGGGCGTAGCTCGAAATGGTCTCGAATAAGCTCAACGATTTTTCCGTTGCTTACTTTTCCCGTGCCGAATGTTTCAACACTAATAGATGTGGGCTCTGCTACACCGATCGCATAGGAGAGTTGAATCTCGCAGCGCTCGGCGATGCCTGCGGCAACGAGATTCTTAGCAACGTAGCGCGCTGCATAGGCAGCGGAGCGGTCAACTTTAGATGGATCTTTGCCGGAGAAGGCGCCGCCGCCGTGGCGTGCCATGCCGCCGTAGGTATCGACGATAATTTTCCTGCCAGTTAGTCCGCAATCACCGTGAGGGCCGCCAATGACAAAGCGGCCGGTAGGATTGATAAAATACTTCGTGTCAGCATTGATCCAAGCCTCAGGAAGAACCGGCTTGATGATTTCTTCCATCACCGCTTCTTGTAAGTCTTTCAGTGATATCTCTTCCTTGTGCTGCGTGGATAACACAACGGCATCTATAGCAACAGGCTTTCCATCTTCGTAGCGAAATGTAATCTGGCTCTTCGCATCCGGTTGTAACCAAGAAAGGGTGCCATTTTTACGTACTTCAGAATGGCGCTTAACCAAAAGATGTGAATAGGTGATTGGTGCTGGCATGAGCACGTCGGTTTCATTCGTAGCGTAACCAAACATTAACCCCTGATCGCCTGCGCCCTGCTCGTGGTTCTCCGTATCGTCAACACCCATAGCGATATCTGGAGACTGTTTGCCGATGCCGTTGAGGACTGCACAGGTGTTGCTATCGAATCCGCTCTCTGAATTGTTGTAGCCGATATCATTGACAACACCGCGCACGATGTTTTCGATATCCACATAGGCTTCCGTTGTAATCTCGCCAGCGACGATGACCATGCCAGTCTTGATCATGGTTTCGCAGGCTACGCGAGAGCCTTTGTCTTGCTCTAGCAGAGCATCCAAGATTGCATCGGAGATTTGGTCTGCCATTTTATCTGGATGACCCTCAGATACCGATTCGGATGTAAACAGTGATGATTCTGCCATTAGTATTTCCTCAAAAATATGTAGTGATAGTTAATAGTTAAATTATAAGTAGTAGTAAAGTTGAATAATTAAGCGCCAGATACAACACTTTTGAATGTGCGCATCTGAATCTGAAATCCGTTACGTAGTCCTAAATAAGAACTCTGTTGCTTCTCTAGTCCAGCCCTCTGTGCCCAATGATCTAGGTCGCCTTCCTCAAAGCCAAGCCATAGATCGCCGCAAGATTCTCGAACCCAGTCTTGATCGTGACTGCATAGCTCCACGATTAGAAGATAGCCATCGGAATTAAGAAGGGCTGCGCTGTCTTTAAATGTCTTTGCAGGAGAAGAGATGTGATGCAGCACCATGTCGAAAATAATCAGGTCGCTGCTAACATTTTGTTTTCTAGCCACGGCGGTATCACCCAGAATAAATTCCACGCCGCTTTGGCCGCGCTCGGCAATTGCTGAACGAGATTTGTCTAGCATATCCTTGGAATTATCGAGTGCCGTTAGGTTCTTGAAACGCTGTGCAAGTTCTGTAAGTAGTTGGCCCTCTCCAGGCCCCACTTCCATTACTACCGCTTTATCACTCAGGGAAAGGCCGTTGATCA
>CAJXQP010000340.1 GCA_913058275.1 uncultured Gammaproteobacteria bacterium
CAAAGCGGACCAGCTTTATTTCTGCGGCATTCAATAAGCTGCCAGATAAAAGCAGAACAAGTGCTGTAATTGAAGCGGTAAGTATTCTCTTATACATGATTAACCTCGTTACCATTGTTGCAGTCCAAAATCCGAACGCTAAGAGTGTAGTCAAAAGTGATCTTTTTGTCTTGTCTATAATACAAAACGGATCGCTAAAGAAAGCTGGACACTGATTAACCCTGCAGTGCGGTCTAACTAACCGGTGGGTTCCACGGATTAATTCTTGTGCGTGTTTTTTACGATTACTTAGGTGCTGCCCAGCCATCTGTACTAATTGAGCCGGCGATACAATAGACAGTCAGCAGATGGTTTCTTACAGCTCGTGTCGGCCTAAGTGACTTTCGACTGAGGCGGCTATCTTGTAGCCAACTTTGCGGTAGGGCTCTGGAGGCATCCAGCTAGCTCGGCCAAATAATTTAGGGACATTTGGCACCTTCATACCGTGAGCTGCTTCGACGAGCAGCTTTCCGAGGAGAGTCCCCTTAACTGTTCCGCCACCGTTGCAGCCTGCTGATACATAGAGCCCGGGCTCAAATTCGCCCCACACAGCACCCCCATTGAAAGTAAAACCGACAGCGCCGCCCCAGTAGTGTTCGAAGTCCAAACTCGGCAATTGCGGAAAACGCTTCTTGAGGCGGTGTTGGAGTCCACCGATGATCTTTTCTCGATGCGCTTCCCTCTCATAACTATGCATAGAGCGCACCATCAGCCTTCCATCGGTGGTTCGACGTAGAGTGCTGCCAAGTCGATGAGTAGGGAGTAGCCCCCAGGTCTCATCGCTGCCCAGTTCATCCAATACCGACTTCTTTAATACTGGAGTTAAGCCAGCATAAGTATGCATCGCCACTAGGCGAGAGCGGCCAATACCTAGCTCCTTGCTGAAGGCATTGTTAGCCAGCACTAGTTTACGTGCAGTGATTACGCCGTTCGGCGTCTGCACCTGCCAACCTCCAGATTGCTGAGTTAGTTTCAGCGCAGCTGTATTCTCAAATAGTTGTACCGATTCGGGCAGAAGTGACGCGAGCGCGCGGATCGCTGCTGCAGGTTGTGCGAGGTAGCAGTCGGGAGAATAGAGTCCCTCCTGATAAAAGTCCGAACCTATTCTTGATCTAAGTGCAGTCGCATCTAAGCTTTCATACTCGAGATCAGCAGCTTCGAGGAAGGCGCGATAATTTTGCAGCGACTTCAGTCCAATTTCACTAGCGGCTGCGCGATAGGTTCCGGTCTTGGTTATGTCTACCTCGTGACCGGAGGCATCAATCTCGGCGAGGATTTCTGCCATGGTGCTTGCTGTGAGGCTGTTGCAGAGATTCATCTTATCTATCTGATCTGGATTGGCATCCTCGCCTAGAGCGATCTGCAATAAGAAACCGGAATTTCGTCCGGGATTGCCTTCGCCAATTTCACTGGCATCTATCAAGGCAATACCAGCTTCAGGAGACAGGCTATGCCAACGTTTAGCGGCGGATATTCCGGTCCATCCAGCGCCGATGATTAGCACATCGACAGAGATATCTTTTTCCAGAGCAGGCCTTGCGGCGCGCGCAGGCAGTAGCGCGTTCCAACCGCTCTTCAATTTGTAATCGGGAAAAGTCTTCTGATCAGGCATAAGTAAATTGATGCCAGTCTATAGTTCTATCACTAAGGCTTTCTCGGGCGGTAATTTTCCCGCACAGACATCAGCATAAATGTCGGCGAGTTCCTCAACACCGTCCAACTTCTCAATTTTTATCCAGTGGGCGCTGCGTTTACATGAGTCATAGATGAATTGTGATGACTTGGAGTCGAATCCTTCGTGTCCCCATTCTTTTATGCGCATTTGAATATGGCTGGGCGCGAAGAAGAACTCTCTCCTATCCGCAGGGATGCCTGTATCTTTTCCGCCTTCGCTCCAGTGTGTTAGTCCTACGTTTAGGCAATGAACTAAGCTGTCGCCGAGATGTGCGTATATGTCCGCTAGTAATTGCGAGTTGCCTGACATGTCTACAATCACCGTAGGTATCGATGCGTCGATTTCTTCTAACGCGTCATAGTTGATTGTGGTGTCATACAATTCAAGGCCCGCAACCCATTCTTGATTACGCTTTGAGGTGAGGCCAATTGAAGTGGGGGCATCGGTGTCTGCGGCTAGTGCGTAGCCCAGTCCAATGCTGGTCTTGCTCGAAGCACTAATAACGATAACTTGCTTTGCGCCATGCCAGTCATTGTGTTGCAGGCTGTCCCATAAGCAGAATGAGGTAATATACAAGGGCCACAGGAGCATACGCATATTGTCCATGTTGCTGTCATAGTCTGCCTCCTTGCCCACTCTTCGATAAGTGTTGTAACCCGGCGGCAATTTGGAGCGGTGTTCGGCACCATCAACCAGCCGGCTCTCTAACACCTTTACGTTCTGCATCTTCAGATAGCTATTGGTAGGGTAGTAACCAAATATTCGCTCACCCGCGTCGACGGCCTCTACGCTGCTAGCCACCACATCGGCGAATCCCCATACAGGAATGATGCCCCAAGTTTCAGTCTCGTTGTTCGAGGCTGGGAAGAACTGCCAGTAGCCTAATTGATCGCCCGCTGCGGCATAGGTAACGTTGTTTGCACTGAAACCAAATTTGTCCACCTTCAACAAAATTTCGCCGGCCGCGAGGGGGGTATCAATATCCAATTTCGATTCAACTACTCGGCTTTGCGTAATATCACTCTTCAGTATTTGTAATTCGTTCATTCAGGATCCTTTGCTTTTTTCTGATACTCGTTCATGCCTACCAGTATGCGTATAGCGCGTATGTCATAGAGTATGAGGCTTAAGCCTCGAATAGGCTAGATTAAGGTGGGCGTCTCGTTCGGGAGTGGGGGTTACAGCGAGCAGTACTTCGTAGCCTCTTCTGGTATTTTCTCAGAACCAGACACTGAGTGAGTTGCACCGGGGCACCCAAAATTATTCAGATGATTAACAGCGGCATGATGGGGGAATTGACCATACTCGAACAATTCAAGCATAGGTAAAGCCGCGGGGATTTCAGCAGCGGCTCTGAGAAGTTCTTTGCTAGCTCTTTTAGCGCTTTGCTGCTGTAATTCCTTCGATAAGATTCTGCGCGGCTAGTTGTGACTGGCGATTAATCTTGATTCGGAGATCTCCACCCGTACTGCCCCTGTCTCTTATACACATCTCCGAGCCCACGAGACCGAGGCTGATCTCG
>CAJXQP010000341.1 GCA_913058275.1 uncultured Gammaproteobacteria bacterium
CGAGATCAGCCTCGGTCTCGTGGGCTCGGAGATGTGTATAAGAGACAGGTCTAACTGCAAGACTTTATCTTTTAGATCTTGAATGGCTTGTGCGTCATTCAGAGCCCTGATCTCGATGAGAGGAAGCGACAGAACCTTAGCTCCGCCAGACTCAATTGCCCGTCTCAAACTTTCTACCTGATTCGAGGGGCGAGTAATTAGAACAGTAAGTCCAGATAGGGAATTAGGGTTTATCAATTATGCCTGCTCTTAACTATCCATTAACTATTTCTTAACTTTCTATTGATCTCGCACGGCGTTGAGTATTTCCTCCGCTCCCTGAGACAAAAGATCTTCGGCAACAGTAAGGCCTAGTTGTTCTGCATGATGACGGTCGCCGCGAATCTCGCTACGAATTATCTGCGTCCCTTCCAAGTTTCCAACTAAGGCACGCAAATGCAACTCCTCGCCATAGAGCTCGGCGAAGCTTGCGATCGGCACTTGGCAGCCTCCCTGCAGACGTGCATTCACTGCCCGCTCAGCAACTACCCTACACGCGGTATCCGCATGATGAAGACAGCCGAGCAGTTGCAGTGTTTCAATATCTTGAGTACGGCACTCGATGCCCACCGCTCCCTGACCACCTGCAGGAAGGGAGTCTTCGAAAGAAATGCTCTCGCGGATGCGCTCTTCCAGTTCGAGGCGTTTTAAACCAGCTGCCGCAAGAATGATCGCGTCGTATCCACCAGCATCTAACTTCGATAGCCGTGTTCCCACATTGCCACGCAAATCAGCGATCTTTAAGTCCGGACGTAGTTCCCGCAACTGGCACTGCCGGCGAAAACTCGAAGTGCCCACCGTTGCTCCCTGTGGCAGGTCAGCTATTTTTCCATAGTGGTTAGAGACAAAGGCATCGGCCGGGTCTTCGCGTTCGCAGATGACTGCCAAGCCAAGTCCTTCAGGGAACTCCATCGGCACGTCCTTCATCGAATGCACCGCAATATCTGCCCTGTCTTCCAGCATCGCATGCTCTAGTTCTTTAACGAAGAGGCCTTTGCCCCCCACCTTGGCCAATGGTGTATCCAGAATCTTGTCGCCGCGAGTACTCATGGCGAGTAATTCAACATTCAGGCCGCCATGGGTCTTTTCCAATGCAGTCTTTACGTAGTGGGCCTGCCATAGGGCGAGAGGGCTTTTACGAGTAGCAATTCGAAGAGTTTTAGCTGGCATGGTGTACTGCTCTTTATCTTTTATGTCACGACGGTATGAGGGTCATTTTACGGTATCTGCTGTGATTTGTCCGAATTTGCTGCTGTTGCGGAGAGTTTCAACTAGGTTCAAGCTTTTGTCGATCCTGCTATAATGCTGCCTCATTTAGCCAGTTCAGTTAGTTGCGTTCAACCACAGCTGTTCTAGGCCCAATTAGAGAGGCCCCATGAGTAGACAACTAATTTCCAGCGGTTCAGAATTTGAGAGTAAGATCGGCTACTCCCGAGCGGTAGTTGACGGTGGTTTCGTGTTTGTGTCTGGAGCAACTGGATATGACTACACAACAATGACGATTTCCGAGAGCGTCACAGAACAGGCCGAGCAGTGCCTGAAAAATATTGAACAAGTTCTAGAATCGGCAGGTAGTGATTTATCCGGAATCGTTCGCATTCGCCACATACTACCGAACAAGGCTGATTTCGAGCCCTGCTGGCCGGTATTTCAGAAGTATCTCGGCTGCGTCCTTCCTGCCGCCACAATGTTTGAAGCTGGCTTGCTCGACGAGAAGATGAAGATCGAGATAGAAGTAACAGCCAAGCTATCGGCAGATAAATAGACTCTCAAATAAGTACGGCCAGTACTTTTCCCACAAACTTACAGCGTGAAACCAAGCCATGAGCAACAACAAGGATCAGAACAAACTTTGGGGCGGCAGATTTACTGAAGCCACAGATGCCTTCGTACAACGATTTACCGCCTCGGTAGATTTTGACCGTCGCTTGTTCCAGCAAGATATCGACGGCTCAGCCGCCCACGCTAAGATGCTAGCCAAGGCGGGGATTTTGACGGCGGACGAGGTATCGCAAATTCTCGATGGACTAGAATCGATTCGACAGGACATTATTGACGACAATTTTGAATGGTCTGTCGCATTAGAGGATGTTCACATGAACATCGAAGCAGCACTAACCTCGCGCATCGGAGATGTAGGTAAGAAACTGCATACGGGTCGATCGCGAAATGATCAGGTTGCTACTGATATTCGCTTGTACGTTCGCGGCGAGATCGATCTGATTGCCCAATTGATTACGAAGCTTCAATCGGCCCTGCTTGGCGTCGCTGAGAGAGAAGCAAGCACAATCATGCCTGGCTTCACCCACCTTCAGACTGCACAGCCAGTTAGCTTCGGCCACCACATGATGGCCTGGTATGAGATGCTAGACAGAGATTATGATCGACTTCTCGATTGCCGCAAAAGAGTCAACCTGTCCCCATTGGGTGCGGCAGCCTTAGCAGGAACTACTTATCCCATAGATAGAAACTTTACGGCTGAGCAGCTCGGTTTCGATGCGCCAACTAAAAACTCCTTAGATTCCGTTAGCGATCGAGACTTCGCTATTGAGCTTGCGTCCTTCGCTAGCATATTGATGATGCATCTCTCTCGATGCTCTGAGGAACTCGTACTATGGACCTCGGCACAATTCAATTTCATCGACCTACCAGATAGGTTCTGTACTGGCTCATCTATCATGCCGCAGAAAAAAAATCCCGATGTGCCAGAATTAGTTCGAGGAAAGACTGGTCGCGTACACGGGCATTTAGTGTCCTTGCTCACGCTGATGAAGTCGCAACCACTTGCGTACAACAAAGACAATCAGGAAGACAAAGAACCGTTGTTCGATCTGATCGACACGGTAAAAGACTGCTTATTTGCCTATAGTGAGATGATGCCTGCAGTAAGTTGCAATAAGGACGAAATGTACGCGGCCGCCAAACAAGGTTATGCAACTGCCACCGATCTGGCAGATTATCTTGTAAAGAAGGGAATGGCCTTTCGCGATGCTCACGAAGTCGTAGGAAAGTCTGTGGCCTTCGGTATCCAACAAAAAAGGGACTTGGCAGATCTCTCGCTGGCCGAGTTACAGAATTTCTCCGGCCTTATCACCGAGGATGTTTTCGAAGTCTTAACGCTGGAAGGGTCCATAGGCTGTCTCTTATACACATCTCCGAGCCCACGAGACCGAGGCTGATATCGTATG
>CAJXQP010000342.1 GCA_913058275.1 uncultured Gammaproteobacteria bacterium
GAGATCAGCCTCGGTCTCGTGGGCTCGGAGATGTGTATAAGAGACAGGTATTGAAAAGATTAACCATATTGTTTGTGTGGCTTCAGGTAAGGGTGGCGTAGGAAAGTCTACTACCGCTGTGAATCTCGCATTGGCTCTGTCCACGCTGGGGCGCAAAGTTGGTATCTTAGATGCCGATATTTATGGTCCCAGCTTGCCTTTGATGATGGGCGTTGCTGATGGCACAAGACCAAAAATCCATGATAAGAAATTCATGCTGCCGTTGTTGGCTCACGGCATCGAGTGTAATTCCATGGGCTTCTTGGTCGATCAGAAAACCGCGATGGTGTGGCGGGCCCCAATGATTATTTCTGCTTTCAACCAGATGTTGAACGATACGGCTTGGTCTGAACTGGATTATTTAATCGTCGATATGCCGCCCGGCACCGGCGATATTCAACTAAGTCTCGCGCAGTCCGTTAAGGTGAGTGGCGCGGTTATTGTTACAACGCCGCAGGACGTAGCATTGTCTGACGCCCGCAAGGGAATCGAAATGTTCAAGAAGGTAGATGTGCCTATATTGGGCGTGGTGGAGAACATGAGTATGCATACTTGCACTAGTTGCGGGCATGAAGAGGCTATCTTCGGCACTGGCGGCGGCGACTCGCTATCGGCGGAATACGGTGTTGAGGTTATAGGTCGCTTGCCTTTGGGTTTAACCATCAGAGAAACAACGGATGCGGGCAATCCTGTGGTAGCATCGAAACCGGATCACGCTGCCACCAAGGCTTATATTGAATTGGCCAAAAATGTTGAGCAGCAGTTGTTGGCGTCAGCTCCCTCCAATAGTGAGGGTCCTACGATTACAATAAGCGACGATTAATAGTCGCAATAAAGTCAGCTTTGAGACTTGGTGAACATAACACTAGTGGGGTATTACATTGGACGCGGTTAATGATTTTCTGATTTTCATAGACGGCTATCTAGGGAGCGCACTTTGGTTTCCAGCTTTGCTGCTCTCCACCGGTATCTTCTTTACAATCTATCTGGGGTTTCCTCAGATACGCTATTTCAAGCACGCCATCGGTATAACCACGGGCAAGTTTGATAAGGATGGAGCGCAGGGTGACACGACGCATTTTCAGGCGTTAGCAACGGCGCTATCGGGTACTGTCGGGACCGGCAATATCGGCGGCGTGGCTTTGGCCTTGCATCTCGGTGGCCCCGCAGCATTATTCTGGATGTGGATGACCGCATTCTTCGGAATGACTAGCAAGTTTGTAGAGGTGACGCTCTCTCACAAATACCGCACTAAGACCGCTGATGGCACTATGGCGGGTGGCCCGATGTACTACATGGAGAAAGGTCTCAACGCGAAGTGGTTAGCGATCCTATTCGCGATCGCTACGGTGTTGAGTTCGTTTGGAACTGGCAACCTGCCACAGATTAATAGCATCGCCGCTGGCCTAGAGAGCACGTTCGCTCTTGAGCCTATAGTTACCGCGAGCGTACTGTCAGTATTGTTGGCTCTGGTGATTATTGGTGGTATTAGCCGAATTGCAAAAGTTGCCGCTACTATCGTGCCCACCATGGCGATCATCTATCTCGTAGGCGCATTCGCCGTAATCTTGCCAAACATGGGAAATGTCATTCCCTCATTTGTGTCTATCTTTTCTGACGCGTTCACTGGCTCGGCGGCTGTCGGCGGCTTTCTTGGTGCCACCTTCGCCTATGCATTCGACCGCGGTGTAAACCGAGGCCTGTACTCGAATGAGGCTGGTCAGGGGTCCGCTCCTATCGCTCACGCTGCGGCTAAAACTGATGAGCCTGCCGATGAAGGCATGGTGTCCATCCTTGAGCCTTTCATCGATACCATCGTCATCTGTACGATCACTGGACTGGTGATTCTTTCTTCTGGTGTATGGAAGGAAAAATTCGACAACGAGTTTCAACGTGCTGATATGAGGTTCGTAGCTGGTACCTTTGAGGAATCCAATGCAGAGGATGTGACTCAGCTGTTCTCCTTCCTTAATGGGGATGAGTCTAGAGCGAGTAGTTACTCTGGCGATATTTCTCTCTTAGATGGGCGCGTCGCCGACAGCAATCAGGACTTCACGCTGTTGAGTTCAAGATCCTTTGCCGAAGATGTCCTCTACTCTAGAGATGGAGAGCCTATCACCGGCGAAGTCTCGGTGTCCGAAGGCAGGCTGGATGATACGGCAGTGGAGGTGTCCGGCAAGTCGTTACTGCATTCTGTTCCGCTAACGACGATGGCTTATACGAAAGGCTTGTTTGGAGATTTCGGTAAATATATTGTTTCTATCGGTTTGATGCTGTTTGCGTTCTCGACGGCGATCGCCTGGTCATACTATGGGGACCGGGCCATGACCTATCTGTTAGGGCCAAAATCTGTGCTGCCTTATCGTGTGGTATACGTGATGGGCTTTTTCTATGCGGCGTTGGCGGATACGACTGTCGTGTGGAATCTGGCGTTAATTACCATCGTGTTGATGACCGTTCCGAACCTCATCGGCATGTTGTTCATGCACAAAGAGATGAAGCAAACTGTGACGAAGTATTGGGAAGATACAGATCACGGGAAAGAAGAAACTTAACAATACTTCATTAAAAAAGGGGCCCAGTGTGTCAATACGGCGGCCTCTTTTTTGTTACTGCCATCTGTAAATTATTTCTAGCGAGGAATCGCCTCACCAGGCAGTCGGATATTCTCCACGATTTCCTGCACTTCGGCTGGCGGCTCCGGCGTGAATCTAGCTACTGCCAGCGCCACTACCAAATTTGCGACTGTGCCTAGAGAGCCTATTCCTTCTGGTGAAATTCCAAAGAACCAATTATCAGCACTGTCTGCCGCTGGGTTGATAATCTTGAAGTAGATAATATAAGCCGCCGTAAAAGTAAAACCGACTACCATTCCTGCGATAGCCCCTTCCTTATTCATCCGCTTCTGGAAAATACCTAGGACGATGGCAGGGAAGAATGACGCTGCAGCAAGCCCAAACGCGAAGGCGACTACCTGAGCCACATAGGCAGGTGCATTGATCCCGTAGTAACCGGCAATCAGCACGGCCACGAAGATCGATCCACGCGCACAGGCGAGTTCTTGTTTCTCGCTAATGTCGGGCATGAAGGTTCGTTTCAGCATGTCATGCGCAACCGAGGTCGAGATCTGTCTCTTATACACATCTGACGCTGCCGACGAATAGAGAGG
>CAJXQP010000343.1 GCA_913058275.1 uncultured Gammaproteobacteria bacterium
GATGTGTATAAGAGACAGCTATTTATGGTGCGCCCAATGCGGGATTATCATGGCCCGGCAGATACAGTCACTCGCCCGCTGAGATCGCAGACCTTAGAGACGTGGCAGAACTGATAGATCTGATACAAGCCATGGCAGAAGCACCGCAGGGTCCGTAGTTCATAATGATAACAACAGCTTAAAAAAGTAGGACGCATTGATGAGTGAAGTAAAATTACCTTCGAGTCCCTATGGGGATTTTCTTGGTATTCAAATCAAAGAAGCCGCGGCGGGATCGAGCGTCTGCCATTTAGAGTTAAAGGATCATCACATGAACACCGGAGGCAGAGTGCATGGCGGTGTTTTAACCTCGCTGACGGACACGGCGGCGGGAGTTGCGGTTCGATCTATTCGTCCCGAAGGTAAATCCTCAGCGACGACCGATCTGAGCATTTCTTTCATTCGGCCGCCACTGGGAAAGACACTCGAGGCCCACGCCGAGGTGATTCATGCGGGCAAGCGTTTGTTCAGAACGGAGATATCTGTTTACAGCGATGAGAAATTGATCGCGAAGACGAATGCGACGTTTATGCTTGTCGATAAGAACTCAGCCCGAAATTGACTACTATCAACTTGCTACACTATTTTGCTTGAGGTTAGAGTGGGCAATCTTAGAAAAATGGATGCCGTCTGCGAACGCGACGACATCCTAGGCACTGATAGTTGGCACTGCTAGAAGTCGAATCTTAGTCCAGCAGTTACAGTACGATCCTTGTTGGGGCGAGCACCATAAGGGTGTCGACCAAGGATATCTTCCTGACTCGTTAAGTTCTCAACCCGGCCATAGAAAGTCAGCGCACTACTAAACTGGTAGTTCGCAGAGATATCCACGGTGAATGTGTCGTCGGTTCTCTCGAATGCATTACAAGACGCCCTTATACAAACCTCATCTACATAGTTACCTGTGAGATAGGTCGCCCAGTTGTTTTTCTCAAATCCTATTGAGGCGAGGAATTGGTTCTCCGGCAGGTAGGGCAGCGGGTCTCCTTCGCCCACAGAGCCGAAGAAGGCGGTATCGGCAATGTCGGTATCAAACTCTCCATTGATATGTGTATAGCTGAGCGATACGGGGATTCTGTAGTCGCTGCCGCGAGCTAGATTTGCGCTTACCAATATCTCAAGACCTGCCACCGTAGCGGCATCACCGTTAAAGGCATCGCCTATAACGCAATCTGAACCCGATGAAGACGTGCACTCGCCGAGTATATTGTCGTAGTCACTTAGGAAACCGACGAGTTCTGTCGACAGCGAGCCGTTGTTATAACGAAAACCTAATTCATAGTTGATCGCAGTCTCCTCGTCGACATTCGGGGAGTTGCTAGGAGCAGTGAAGCCCTTATGAACGCCGCCCAGTAGTGATAGCGAATCACTCAGCTGATAGAGAACTCCCAAACCTGGAAGAAAAACTTGCGTAGCGTTCTTGCGCGAATCGCGGAAAGTGCGCAGTTCACCATCAGAGTAACGCGTGCGTTTCTGATTGATATCTTCATAGCGCAGACCCGGCGAAAGCGTCCAATCGCCAATCTGAATATTGTCGTGAATATGAATCGAAATCGCCTCGGCTTCCTGCACACGATTGCCTGCGTTACCTAGAATGCCCAGGTCATCTAAAACAAGCGCGCCGTTAATCTGACTATAGTTACTGTTGCGCTGCAGGCGGTCTTCCTCGTCTTCGTGAAAGCGGATTCCGAATTCCAGATCGTGCATTGCGCTGCCTACCATGCCATTCCAGTTAAGACCTAGCTGTACGCCTCTGGAGTAGTACTCACGATTGTTAGAGCGAAGTTGAATGCTGCCAGCTAGCGTGTCGCTCGTACCGTCTAGAATAGGTTGCAGCTGATCGGGGTTGAAGCCATTCAGGCTCGTGTCGCTATTAATAGCTTGAATCACGTTGAACCAGCTAGTGCGGCCGAAGTCTTCGGCGCTAGCGCTGCCATCGAAGTCGATACCTTCTGTTTTGAACCAGTCGCGTTGATGCTCGTTGTTGTAGGCAGTTACAGACACGTCAAGTGAATCGCTAAGGCCATAGCTGTAACGCAGAATCTGCTGCTCGTGTTCGGTTTCGATGTTATCGAGCTCCGACAGGCCGTAGCGGCGGAATGCGCCATTGCTGAAATCACTATCGGTCAGACCGAGATAACTCTGGTTAGAACTCTGATCGGTAGTCTGTAGTTTTAGCTCGATTGCGTGAGGTGAATTCAGCGGCGCATAACTAAGCTTGACCGTATAGTCCTCAACATCCAATCCGGTATCGTTGCTGCCGCGATCGATAGACTGAAATCCATCCGACTGCCATTGGTGAGTCTCTAAAAGAAATCCAAAACCGGAATCTGTTCGGCCGCCGTAGGTCGCATGAACACGATAAGTAGAATCTTCACCAGCTTCGGTAACGATATTGCCAGACATCTGCGTTGGGATTGGAGTAGACACCATATTGAGCGCGCCACCAATTGTGTAAGGTCCCTGCGTGATAGCAGCCGGCCCTTTGACCACTTCAATTGCACTGAGTCTGCCAACGGTAGGAAAGTAATAAGCTGAAGGTGCGGAATACGGTGCTGGCGCAATAAGCACGTTGTCTTCCAAGAGAGTAATACGACCACTACGTTCCGTAGCCACGCCACGAATACCGATATTAGGTCGTAGCCCATAACCGTCCTCTATCTGAATTGCTACGCCGGGCACTTCACGCGCGATGCGTTGAATGTCGCTATAGGCAAACTGCTGCAATTTCTCAGTACCTATATAGTGCGCAGAACCGGCGATCTTCTTTGCCTCTTCCTGGCTGCCGATGATGGTGACTTCTTGGATCGCGTTGTTCTGCTGCTGAGCGTTAGCGAGGGAGGCGCTAACAGCTGAAATAGTTAATGTAAGTAGTAATTTAGAGTGATTCATAGATATTTCCACAATGTTGCAAATTCTTAGTGAGGCGATCTTAATGCAAATGAGAACGATTATCAACTGTGGATAGTTATCATTTAGATTAGATTTGAAGTATTGAAGTTTTCCTCGGTCTAGGGGCCCTCAGAGGGCGGGATCTGTGCATTGACGAGCATAATACTTGTCTGGCTTTGCGATATTTCAGCTGTAGAACCTGTCTCTTATACACATCTCCGAGCCCACGAGACCGAGGCTGATCTC
>CAJXQP010000344.1 GCA_913058275.1 uncultured Gammaproteobacteria bacterium
TCTCTATTCGTCGGCAGCGTCAGATGTGTATAAGAGACAGATAAATTCCTCTGCAGGAAATAAACTTGGTTTAGCTATCGATGACGAAACTCAATCACTGTTTGACCATGCCCTGAACTGTTTTGAACAAAGCGATGGATTGTTTGATATTACAGCTGGAGCACTAAATGAAATTTGGGATTTCAAGAAGGCGCTCGTTCCAAGTCAGAAACAGATAGACGCAACTCTTGCTCATGTTGGACTTAACAAAATATCCTGCAATGATTCCCATATTTATCTACCGCAAAATATGCAGATAGACCTCGGAGGCATCGTGAAAGAGTATGCCGCCGATTCTGTTGCTAGGCTGGCACGCAGCTTAGGCGTCGAACATGGCCTGGTGAACTTAGGCGGTGATTTCAGTGTCATAGGGTCGCAGCCTGGGAATACACCCTGGGCTGTAGGCATCTCTAGCCCGATTCCTGAAAGTGGCGTCATGGCTAAAATAGACCTCACCGATGGGGGCCTCGCCAGCAGCGGAGACTATGAACGCTTTTTCATGCATAAAGGGCTTCGTTATAGCCACATTTTAAACCCGATTACTGGCTGGCCTTCTAATGGCTTGCGAGCGGTTAGTATTGCTGCAAATTTATGCAGTGTCGCGGGCTCGGCAACAACAATCGCGATGCTAAAGGACGAGTCTGGGGCAAAGACTTGGCTGGAGGAATCGGGGCTTGCTTACGTCTACATGGATAGTGAGGAAAAGATTGGCTGCGACGGCCTGACTTCAGGTAGTTAAACGAGACGCAGGGCTGGCTCATCTAGCAAGAAGAGCTGCTCTCGCAGTTCCTGTATGTGCTCCGCCCAATAGCGTTCGGTATTGAACCAGGGAAAACTCTTCGGGAATGCGGGGTCCTCCCAACGGCGCGCTAACCAAGCAGCATAATTCATCAACCGCATCGTGCGCATAGCTTCAACTAGCTCCAACTCCGACGCCCTGAAATTATGAAACTCGTTATAGCCTTCTGCCAGCTCTAACAATTGTGCCTGTCGTTGATTACGATCGCCGGATAACATCATCCATAGATCTTGGATCGCCGGCCCGGTCATGGTGTCATCGAAATCGACAAAATTGGGAGTCTCGTCTTTCCACAACACATTTCCCGGATGACAATCTCCATGGATGCGTAATTTTTGTACCTCACCGTGATCTGCAAAACGTTGCTGAATCTTATCGACTAGATCTTGAGAGAGAGTCTCGTAAGCAGGGCGCATGTCACGAGAAAGAAAGTCATTCTCTAGAAGAAACTGCCTACTTTGCACAGAAAAACGCTCAGCTGTGAGTTCAATCCGATGCTTAAATTCATGCAGCGCACCAACAGCATGGATGCGACCAACAAAGCGCCCCATGACTAACAGATTATCCAAATTATCTAACTCGGGTGGACGCCCTAAGAATTGCTCGAATACCGAGAAGCGAAAATTGTTGAATTGTTGAAGCGTTCCACCATCAGTGAAGTCAATCGGAGGCACAACTGGGATTTCTAGATCGACTAGTTCCTGAGTATAACTGTGCTCTTCGAGTATCTGCTCGTTGGTCCAGCGCTCGGGACGATAAAACTTAACGATTATTGAAGGCTTGCCAACGACCCCAACCTGATAGACACGGTTCTCATAACTGTTGAGAGGAAACATGCGCGCATCAGCTTCATAGCCGAGACTCTCTACAGCTTCCAAAACGGCAACTGGTGATAGTTCAGCATAGGGATGACTAGAGGGCTCCATCTACTCAGAATCTACTGGCTAAGTAGATGATTAGGAATTGGCACGAAAGTCGACGAGTAAATTTCAAGAATCTTTTCGATCTACTTTACTGCCCACGATGGATACGGGGAATGGGGACACGTTATCGCCGTTCGAGACCTTGCTAACACCACTCTTTTCGACCTCATCGATTCGAATGATTGCCTGAATAGGAATGAAGCTTCTTTTCACTCCATTGAACTCCGCTTTCAGCTTCTCTTCAGATGGGTCCACGACAACTTGGGAGCGCTCATCGAAAACATAATCTTCGATTTCGACAAATCCATACAGGTCGCTCTGATACACCTGTTTTACGAAAACTTCGTAAACCTCACCTTTATTGAGGAAGGTTATCTTGTATATTTCTGAAGAATTTGCCATGTATATCAATCTCTTATACTGTCTCTTATGCTACGGTGGCCGAAGGCGTTTCGGCGGACCATCTTCACGCACCTGCACTGTTGGCATAGGGCATGTTTGAACGAGTAGAACTAATATCAGGCTAGAACCCTGAATTTCAAGTCATTATGCGTCAATTCTTGGTTAAGTACTGCTGATTTTTGCTGTTATAATTCGCCCCCTTTTGAAAATAGACCAAGCTACGGAAATACTGTGAAATCTGAACAGAGTGAAATCCAGCGGGAAATAACCGACAGCCCCAAAATGCAGACAAAGAAGGTCTTCATTAAGACTCATGGCTGCCAGATGAACGAGTATGACTCGAATCGCATGCTGGACCTCTTAAAGGAAACACAGGGCGCCGAGCTAGTTGATGACCCGGCAGATGCCGATTTATTGCTGCTTAATACTTGCTCCATTCGCGAAAAGGCACAAGAGAAGGTTTTCCATCAGCTGGGCCGATGGCGCAGCCTGAAGGAAGCGAAACCACATCTAAAGATTGCCGTCGGTGGCTGTGTAGCAAGCCAGGAAGGAGCCGCCATCGGTAAGCGAGCACCTTATGTGGACGTGGTATTCGGCCCCCAAACTCTCCACAAGCTACCTGCTATGCTCGATGCCAGCGGTAAAGGCAAGCCGATTGTCGATATCAGCTTTCCTGAGATAGAAAAATTCGACCACCTGCCGCAACCCGATGCCACCTCCTGCCAAGCATTTCTAACGATCATGGAAGGCTGTAGCAAGTACTGCAGCTTCTGCGTCGTCCCCTACACGCGCGGAGAAGAAGTTAGCCGACCGTTAGATGACGTGCTTGAGGAAGCGGTCCATCTCGCAGAACAAGGCGTTAGGGAAATCAATCTCCTGGGGCAGAATGCAAATGCCTATCGCGGCTTGAGTCACGAAGGCAGCATTGTGGACCTAGCCACGTTAATTCAGTACATCTCCAGCATACAAGGCCTGTCTCTTATACACATCTCCGAG
>CAJXQP010000345.1 GCA_913058275.1 uncultured Gammaproteobacteria bacterium
CGAGATCAGCCTCGGTCTCGTGGGCTCGGAGATGTGTATAAGAGACAGATGCAGAACCGTGGCTCCGCTGCAGTTTTCGTACTATCCCCTCTAAGGTTTTAACCATGGAACAGCTAGGTATGGGTGAAGTCTTCAAGAAGATTTCCGATGTGCCTCGTGGATTAGTGGTAGTAACCGGGCCAACAGGCTCAGGCAAAAGTACAACGCTCGCAGCAATGGTTGATTATATCAATGAGACTAAGTACGAGCATATCCTTACCATTGAGGACCCAATCGAATTTGTCCATCAGAGCAAGAAATGCCTGGTGAACCAACGCGAAGTGCATAGAGATACGCATGGCTTTAACGAAGCGTTACGTTCCGCACTTCGTGAAGACCCAGACATTATTCTTGTTGGTGAGCTACGAGATTTGGAAACGATTCGGCTTGCACTGACTGCTGCTGAAACGGGTCACTTAGTTTTTGGTACCTTGCATACAACCTCTGCAGCGAAAACGATCGACAGGGTTATCGACGTGTTCCCGGCAGGAGAAAAAGACATGGTTAGATCTATGCTGTCAGAATCATTGCAGTCCGTTATTTCGCAAACTTTGTTGAAGAAGCCGGGCGGAGGTCGGGTTGCTGCACGTGAAATCATGATGGGCACACCGGCAATCCGTAACCTGATTCGCGAAGACAAGGTTGCGCAGATGTACTCAGCGATACAAACAGGTGCCAGTACAGGAATGCAGACTCTAGATCAGTGCTTGAAAGGTCTATTGGCGAAAGGCATGGTAAGCAGAGAAGAGGCGAAAATGAAGGCGAAGATGCCTGATTCGTTTTAGGCGACCCTTCAAGGGAATAGCAATTCGCCTAAGTTTTTTTAGTGGCGGCCAATTCCGAAAACCAATTCTCCAGGATAATCCGAGCCGCTATATCATCTATAGAGGCTCTTTTTTTTGCTCCCCGATTTTCTTCGAATACCTGTTCCGCGGCTTCAACTGAAGATAAACGTTCGTCCATTCCGTAGCTTGGCTTATGGAAGCGCCCGTTCAAGCGGTTTGCAAATTTGATGGATCGAACCATGAGTTCGCTCTCGCTGCCATCGAGGTTATAGGGAATACCCACTACAAAAAGGTTAGGCTTCCATTCACTTATTAAAGCCTCTATCTGACCCCAATCCGGAATGCCATCTTTCGCCTTCAGCACACAAACGCGTTGCGCCGTGCCTGTAAGACTCTGACCGTATGCCACGCCAATGCGCTGTGTCCCGTAGTCAAATCCGAGGGCGGAAATTGGTTCGTTATTATTAGGGAAGCTGTCGAGTATCATGTGGTATCACGCATAAACCAGTTTAGGAGTGGCCAGCGTCTGGAGCAAGCTGTTGCAAATCGACCCCTAGGAGTGAGGCCGCGCGCTGTGGTTTGTTTTCATAGTCGCAAGAGAAGATCAGCGCAGGGTCGGCAGGTACAGTAAGCCATGTATTTGTAACAATTTCGTGCTCCAACTGGCCCGCTTCCCAGCCTGCACAGCCTAGAGCAATAAGGTAATTCTCTGGCCCGTTGCCGTTCGCTATGTCTTCGAGGACAGATTTGGACGTGCAGATACTGATCTCATCAGTTACCGCTATCGATGACTCCCAGTTCTTTGAGGCATCGTGAATGATGAAGCCCTTGTCTCGTTCTACAGGGCCGCCGGCTAGGACCAATTCTTCGCAAAAGGCACCTTGTTTGATGCTGCACTGTATTTCCAATTCATCGAATATATCGGCAATACTGGCCTCGAGCGGTTTATTGATGACGATGCCCAGTGCGCCATCATCGTTGTGCTTCCAAAGATAGGTAACGGTGTTGGCAAAATAAGAATCTTCCATTTGCGGCATCGCAATCAGGAACTGATTCTCTAAGTAACTTGGGCTATTGATGTCGTTCATTGCTTGGAATGATAGTGAGTGATCGCTCTATGAATTGAAAAGTTCTAGGGTGCCATGGAGCTATTTAAAGATACTCTAGAAACTAGTCAGTGCGTTTCCTTCGTGGAAGCGCCACGTTCGTATGATTTCCAGTATATCAGCTTCGGCACGCATTGCCTCAGGGAAAGGATCGAATGGCGCAGCCATATTGACGATCTGGACCGCGGCTTGATCTAAGAGTCTATGCCCCGAGGATTGCAATATTTGAATTTCTGAGACCTCGCCGTTTGGAAACAATGCGACCAGCATTCTGAGGCTTCCGTAAAGCTGCTGCTGTCTCGCTGTAAGTGGATAATTTATATTACCAACGGCTTCTATTCTTCTGCGCCAGCTGTCTAAATAGAGTGCGTCATGGCTTTTTTTTGTCGAAGCGGAAGAGATGGTGTATTTCCTGGGACGCTTTGCATAGGCTTGACGTTGTAGATCGAGCTGTGCCTGTAGACTCGCAATAGCGAGGCTTAGATCGTCGGGGGTAGATTCTTCGGACAGAGGTTTCTCATCTTCGGGTTCGATCTCATCAAGTTGCTGTTGAACCTGTTGCTCATTCTGAATCGAAGATACTATGGCGGCGTCTCGCACTTCTATTTCGTTTACGATCTCGGGTGCTTGTGGGATCGGTACAACTTCCTGAATCACTTCGTCATTGAAGTCAGACTTAAAGGGAGTGCTAGGTGCCGCAGGGCTATCGAGTGTGCCACTGCCTATTTGATTTTCCTGTGCTAGAAAATCTGCCTCGTCGGGAGCAAATTCGCTCCTGTACTGTGCCATGGTAATTTCGAGAGCGGGTTCGCTATTCAGCTCTTCAAGATAGGTAAAACCGACACCCAGAATTATGATTGCGTGAACACAAGCCGAGAGAAACACAGTAAAGCCGAAACGTTCTCGGGAAAGGGCCTCATCGCTAGTTGCCATGTATCCACCTTATTTGGGGCCTTGCTGTAATCAGGCGGGGCTTAGTTTCGCCTGGATACAGTCCATCAGGTCGCCAGCTATGTCGAGATTAAAAGCCCTGTCTATCTCGCGTATGCAAGTTGGGCTGGTGACGTTGATCTCGGTAAGATAGTCCCCTATCACGTCGAGTCCTACGAAGATTAGGCCCTTTTCTCGAAGAGTAGGACCGATCTGTTCACAAATCCAGCGATCCTTATCCTGTCTCTTATACACATCTGACGCTGCCGACGAATAGAGA
>CAJXQP010000346.1 GCA_913058275.1 uncultured Gammaproteobacteria bacterium
GATCTACACCTCTCTATTCGTCGGCAGCGTCAGATGTGTATAAGAGACAGAAGCACGACCTTGTCACGACCGTCACGGAGCATTAACGCATACGCTAGGTTGTTGATGTCTTCGGATGTGCAGGCGAAATGCACGAATTCGAGCTGGTCGCTTAGCTCCGCGTTGTCTTCAAATTTTTCTTTGATGAAATACTCGACAGCCTTTACGTCATGATTCGTTGTGGCTTCGATTTCTTTGATGCGCTGTGCGTCCGCTATCGAGAAGTTTTCTATAAGATCGTCTAGATACTCTAAACCTCGGTCGCTGATAACTTGTAGATCGTCGATCTGGTCGTGTTCCGATAGTTTTTGTAACCACTTTACCTCTACAAGAACGCGGTAGCGCATCAGCGCAAATTCACTGAAGTAGGGTGCGAGGTCTTCGCATTTGCTCTTATAGCGACCATCCAACGGGGAGATTGCTAATAGTGAATTGTCTGAATCGTTTGCCATCTTGTATTCCTTGGATTTAGTAAGCTTTTCTTATCGTTACTAGAGGCGTCACTAGAGGCGATATTGGTGTCGATTTCGTGTTTCTAGCGGGGTCTACGCTGCGATCTCTAGACCGATGTAAGCATGCGCCGCCGCAGTGCGGTTGCCGTTTCTTGCACTCGCTTTCTATAGACGATTAGTCGCCAGCGACGGCCTCCTAGTTGATGCCACAGCACCGCCGATCTAATGCCCGCCAATAGAAGTGAGCGAATACGGTTTGATACATATTCGTTCTGCAGGTAGTCCACCTGCCCGTGCACCTGGATGCGGTGCTCCATCGTGCTAATTGTATCCTGATACAGCGTGGCAAGCTGCTCGAATGTTTGTTCTTGACGCAATTGTCCGTCGGTTTTTCCTGTCTCTTCCATGCGCCACGGTGTCGCGTTCTCAGGAATTAGTAGCAACGGCTGAATCGACTGCAATCCATCACGGATATTAGCCTGCATAGCGGAATTAGAGTCGAGTTTCTTTCTTATATGTAGCATCCCTAATGTGTAGCGTACGAGACTGGCATTTTCTGGCGAGCGTACTTGGCTGAACATGTCGTTAATTGTGCGCAGACCCAGATTTAAATGCCAGAGATTGGGATACACATCGGACTCTGATCTTGGGTTGAGAACGAGCAGGGGGTTCACGCTGGCAAGTAGCTCAGTCTGAGAGGCATTGCCGTGCACCGCAAGCTTAGAAACCAAGACGGCCGACTGCGCGACCGCGGCTAGGGCTACGACCTGCCATTCCCAGCGTGTTAGTTCAGCGGCAGAATTGCTCAATGATTGCTCCTCCGAGACAGCGTTCATCCTTATAGAGCACCACATACTGACCCGGTGTCACAGCGCGCTGTGGTTTAGTGAAATCTACTTGTAGTTGTCCTTCTTCGAGCATGCTTATTTGGCACTCCTGGTCGGGCTGGCGGTAACGAATTTTGGCAGTACAATTCAGCGGCATATTCTGAGGCGCTGCATTTACCCACGCCGGCTTGCTTGCGAGTAGGCGGCTAGAGAACAACATTTCATGGTCCGATCCCTGGGCGACCAGTAAAACGTTTCTCTCTAAATCTTTGTCTACGACATACCAAGGGGCCTCGTCATGATCAGTTAACCCGCCTATACCGAGACCTTGACGCTGACCATAGGTATAGAACATCAAACCTGAGTGGTTGCCGATGGCGTGGCCATCTACATTTTCGATAACTCCCGGTTGTGCGGGAAGATACTGCTCCAAGAAATCTTTGAACTTACGTTCGCCGATGAAGCAAATGCCGGTGCTGTCTTTCTTGTCATGTGTGCTCAATCCTAAGCGTGAGGCAATAGCGCGCACTTCAGGCTTATCCAATTCCCCGACGGGGAAGAGGCTTTTTGCAAGACAGCTTTCATCCACCTCACACAGGAAATAACTCTGGTCCTTGTTGTTGTCCAAGCCTTTTAGTAGGAAAGTCTCTGCATCTACAGTTTGCTTTCTGACATAGTGCCCGGTCGCGATAAAGTCAGCGCCGAGTTCGCTCGCATACTCGAGAAATGCCTTGAACTTTATCTCGCGATTACAGAGCACGTCTGGGTTAGGCGTCCGCCCGGCGGAATACTCCTTGAGAAAATGCTCGAACACGTTGTCCCAATATTCGGCTGCGAAGTTTGCGCTATGCAGGTTAATGCCGAGACTGTCACAGACTGATTGTGCATCAGCTAAGTCTTCCTTTGCCGTACAATAGTCGGTGCCATCATCTTCATCCCAATTCTTCATGAACAGGCCTTCCACCTGATACCCTTGCTCCATAAGCAGGTAGGCGGCGACGGAAGAATCGACGCCACCGGACATACCAACAATTACCTTGCAGTCTTTTTGTCCATTGTGTCGTGTAGTATCTGTCATGATTTCTCTAAGTGTATTTCTTACTTTTTCTCTGAGTCTGGCACTACTATTAAGTGCAGTGGGTAACCGATGCCTTTTAAGTAGTCGCGAATCATCTCGAGTACCAGTGGGCTGCGCATCTCAGATTCCCGCTGCTCCAAATCCTCAAGAGAAACCCATACCGCTTCTGTGATGTCCTTGTCTAGATTGCGCTCAGTCCTAGGCTCTATCGCCTTCGCTATAAAGCAGTGACGTATATAAGTGATGCTGTTTTCGGGGGAGGTATATTGATAAATTCCCAGCAATTGTTCTAGATTGACCCGCCAGGCCGTTTCTTCAAGGGTTTCTCTAATCGCAGCATCCAGCAGTGATTCATTTAGTTCAACATGACCAGCCGGCTGATTATAAACGAGTCGGCCTCCCGATTTCTCTTTTACCATCAAGAATTTGCCTGCGCGCTCCACAATAGTGGCGACGGTTATATGGGGGAGCTGATGCATGCTGATTGAGTCCTGAGCTATAATTTAGGATGAGGCCTGAGGAAAGGCTAATGCTAGCTGTTAAAACCCCTATCGATCAATGCTCGCGGCATATCATTTAAATATTCGTCTTAGCTTTTCTCTTTAGCTCGCTTGCAGAAACGTGGATAATAGCCTCTTACAAAACGGTTAAGAGACTATGAGCAAACTGACCCACCTAGATCTGTCTCTTATACACATCTCCGAGCCCACGAGACCGAGGCTGATCT
>CAJXQP010000347.1 GCA_913058275.1 uncultured Gammaproteobacteria bacterium
TCTACACCTCTCTATTCGTCGGCAGCGTCAGATGTGTATAAGAGACAGGTAAATACATTACTAGAGGCCTGAAGAGGGGTTCCAACACCTGCCCCAGCTGTAATCATCAGGAACTCGAAATACATCTATAGCCGCGTCTTCTACCTTCATATCTAGAAGATCCTTGATCTTCCATCTTACTGCGCCTCTAAGCTCACTAGCCTCTACTTTCGGTGCCTCTACTAGGTGTAAGTTGTAGTCTTTTCGGTTCAAGACGAAGCTGCATTGCTTCCCCTCGATCTCCATGGTTTTCACCAGATTCGACAGGGCCTTTCCTGCGTCTTTCTCTGAATTCAGGGAAACTCTCTTAAAATCAATAAGATATGGCGCTCCATCGCGTTCCCCCATATGGACTACAGCGAGTTGTTCGGAGCTGACGAGAGCCCCAACCCGGCTGTTAGATTTTGCTTTTTTCTTGAAAAACTGCATTATCGCCCTTCATAATCGCAGCAGAGTTACTGCCATTGCCTATCGCCTGAGGCCCGCAAACCCCGAGGGGCTGCTTTCTTTGCGGAGCTAAAAATTCGGCCTTGCACGCAAACACGTCCAAAACTTTAAGGAAGTTACAAAGGAATATCGTTTAAGCCACTAAATTCTAAAAAAAAATACTGCAATCAGTGGGATAAACTAGGGATAATATGAATAGGCTTGGAAAGAAGTGCTCGATACGTCACAATTCCTCGGGCAAAAGCGGGAAAGTTTCGAATAATTAGGCGCTCTAAATGCCCGATTGTAATAATTGCTAAGTGAACACTGCCTACCAAACTGGTGAATTCTTGATCAATATAGTGCTTTTTGAGCCTGAAATACCTCCAAATACCGGAAATATTATCCGTTTAGCAGCAAATACAGGTTCACACCTGCACCTTATAAAGCCCTTTGGCTTCGAACTCGATGATAAGAGAATGCGCCGAGCCGGCCTCGATTACCACGAATTTACTGATATTTCGCAATACGACCGCTGGCAAGACTTCATGCGCCAACACGGTGAGAATCGACTGCTTGGTATCAGCACCAAAGCCACAACGCACTACAGTGAATGTCGCTTTGAAGAGGGAGACTTTCTTATTTTTGGGCCGGAGACCCGCGGTTTGCCTGATAAGATCAGAGATCAGCTAGGCCAGCAGAACCTTCTGAGGATCCCTATGCTGCCCGACAGCCGAAGCTTGAATCTCTCCAATGCCGCAGCTGTCGTAACATACGAAGCCTGGCGTCAATTAGGCTTCGCTACAGGTAGGTGAACTTCTTAGTTTGTAACTTCTGGTGCAGGGGCTTCGCCGTTAGCATTAGCGTTAGTGTTAGCCTCCGTAGCCTGTTTTTGCTGAGCGTACAGCGCATCAAAATTGATTGGCGCGAGCATAAGCGCAGGAAAACTACCCTTCACCACTAGTGAATCGATTGCCTCTCGAGCGTATGGGAAGAGGATGTTTGGACAAACCGTGGCCAATAACTGCTCTAATTGAACACTATCGAAGTCTTTGGCAGTGAATACGCCTGCCTGATGCACTTCAACTACGAATCCCGGCTCCTCTTCGAGGGTCGCCTCAACGGTTAGCACCAATACCACTTCGTAAACGTCATCCTGAACCTTGGAATTTTTCGTTTTAATATCGAAGTTGATTTTCGGCTGCCATTGCCCCTGAAATACAGCAGGGCTGCGTGGAGATTCGAATGAAGAATCTTTCAAATAGATGCGCTGCAAGGCGAATTGTGGGCCCTCGGGCTGGGCTGGAGCTGGTGCTGCCGCTGTTTCTGGGTTGCTTCCTTCGTTCTCTGCCATGATTAATCCTATGTATTTACAGTCTTGTTTACTTTCAATTGTGTGGGCTTATCAAATCTAGACGACTAATGGCATAGACTGAGCCTTCCACTCGGTCACTCCACCGGACAACTTATAAACCTGCTCGTGCCCTGCCGCCTGAATCTTCTTCGCTGCCTCACCAGAATGCTGACCTAGTTTGCAGACCACCACTACAGGCTTTTCTTGGTGCTTCTTCAACTCTGTTAGCCGTTGATCTAATTTCGCGAGAGGAATATTAATAGAGTCGACGATGTGCCCGGCTTCAAATTCCTTCTTGTCGCGAACGTCCACAACTATGGCATCGCTACGATTAATGAGCATAACGGCCTGCTGTGGCCCTACACCCTTACTACCAGTACGCTGATGGTAGAAGACAATAGCCGCAAACGAAACCAACCAGAGGCTGGATAGCAGGAGGTGATTGCCAACAAATTCTAAAAATTGCGCCATTATCTTCTCAGTATTTCTAAACTGGCGCGCGCGCCAGGGGCTCTTTTCTGTTCGATTGCGCACCTACTCGGTTAAAGAGTAGCGCCGCAAAAAAGGGCTGCAAGTATACACGTGTCCTGTAGCTTTAAGAAGGTCTGGCGCAGACAACTCGGGCATCGAAGTCCGCTTGCCAAATCGTGGTTGGTAGATTGTTCGTAAGCCCCAAGCCTCTCGCTATGAATATCGCTTTCAAGGATAATAATGCCTTGAGTAACAAGCCCAAATACAGGACTTAGAAGCACCACATGAGCGAAATTGATAGCAGCAAGAAGAAGACCGCACTACTACTAATTTTGGATGGCTGGGGCCATCGCGAAGAAACTAGCAGCAACGCTATCCATAGTGCGAACAGCCCCATGTGGGATTCTCTGTGGGGGGGCAAGCCACATACCCTGATCGATACTTCAGGCCAATCGGTCGGGCTCCCAGCCGGGCAGATGGGTAACTCCGAAGTAGGCCACATGAATCTAGGCGCTGGCCGAGTTGTCTACCAGAGTCTAACTCGAATCGACAAAGATATAGAGGAAGGCACCTTCTTCTCAAATCCTGTTCTGACTAGTGCCGTGCAGAAGTCCATCGATGCTGATTCAGCGCTGCACATTTTCGGACTCATGTCCGGCGGCGGAATTCACAGCCACGAAGACCAAATTATAGCCATGATCGAACTCGCGATTCGAAATGGCGCGCCTAAGATATTCCTACACGCGTATTTGGATGGACGCGATACACCCCCGCGCAGCGCACTTCCCTGCCTACTTCGTGCGGAAAAGATACTACTAGGCTCTAGCA
>CAJXQP010000348.1 GCA_913058275.1 uncultured Gammaproteobacteria bacterium
CGAGATCAGCCTCGGTCTCGTGGGCTCGGAGATGTGTATAAGAGACAGGGGTACAACCGATCTCGGTGAAGAGGATTGGCATGAGCCCGTTGAAAACTACGCCTCTCAAACCCGCTTCGATGCCGAGAGACGACTCATGCGACGCCTACCTGTTGCCTTTTGCCCGGTCGCCGCATTGCCTGAGCCTGGCTCTTATGTGGCGCGAGCTTCCGCCGGCGTGCCGATTGTCGTTGTTCGTGATCTTAGCGGCACTATTAGGGCATTTCGAAACGCGTGTCGGCACCGTGGTATGCAATTGGCTGAGGGCTTCGGTTGCACAAAAATCTTTCGCTGTACTTACCATGGTTGGGCATACCGTCTGGATGGTCGGCTTGAATACGTACCCCACGAGCACGGCTTTCCTGAACTGGACAAAGACAGCAATGGCTTGGTGCCAGTTCATGACGTCACTATTCAGAGTGGCTTGGTTTTTGTCACACAGGACGAACCAGTTGGGCCGGGCGCGCTGGAATCACTGCCAGAGCTGCTGACTAACGACCAAGTGCTGTTTGACTCGAACGAATCAGTGGACGACATCAATTGGAAATTGACAGCGGAAGGCACTCTAGAGGGCTATCACATAAAACCAACACACCCTGAATCCTTCTATCCCTATGGTTATGACAATCTAAACGTAGTTGAAATGCAGGGACCAAATTCCCGTGTTTGTTTTCCTTTCAGGCGCATTGAAAAGTTACGCGACCTACCAAGAGAGAACCTGTCGCTAAATCGGATGGTGACACTGGTCAACCGAGTTTTCCCTTTTGCGTCTATTAACCGGCTATCCCAGCACTTTGACGTGACCTTCGCCGAACCTGAGTCGCCAACGCAAACACGATACTTTAGTTATAAGCTTACCATTCCAATTCCGAGCGGCGCTGCTCCTTCAGAAGAAGACATGGATCGCGCTAAGAAAGATGCGGCGTTTCTATCGGACACTGGCAGAAAGGAAGACGCAGAGGTAGTGAGCAAAATTCAGGCAGCCATCGGCTCTGGTGCTAACAGTCACTATAGGTTCGGTAGATTTGAGTCCGCGATTGGCCACCTGCATCGAAATCTAGCTCGGTATCTTGGGCTGTTAAATAAGCTTGAAGGAAAACTAGGGGACACTCACAACTTAACAACTTAAAGAATCAGATCATCAAAGGTCAGGCTCTCTGAGCAAAGGTGAGCACAACCCTTTTTCACCCATTTAGACACCGCCTGTTGACTTATTAGCAGTCTAGGACATAGCTCCTTTGAAGTTAGTCCAAGCTCTTCCACGCCCCAATAGCAATCAAAGGGGGCGGAGTAATTTGTTTCTTCCAAACAACAAATCGAGAAGAAGCTCGGAAACACATCAATACAAACAACAAAGGCAAAATCAAAGTACTCGGACCCCTTTGATACGTACTTGTACACCGTGGTATCCGACACTTTGATTACTTCGACTGAAAGCCGGCGTTGGCCAAAACTTCACACGTGAGGATCTGTCCTGAGAAACATTACAGATTGAAGATTCAGCTCTTCAAGACCAAGTCGCTATCGATAATCTTCTCATCAACAAGATAGTCAATAATTGTACTAACTTCATCTTTAATCGTTGAGTCCTCCGTATGCAAATGAATGTCCGGCTCGATAGGCGCTTCGTAAGGGTGGCTAACACCAGTAAAATTCTCAATCTCACCAGCTCGAGCTTTCCTATATAAGCCTTTAGGGTCTCGACGCTCCGCTTCAGTAACTGAGCAGTCAACATACACTTCGATAAATCTGAATCCGCTGTCCTCATGCAGCTTGCGAACTGTATCGCGATCAACTGCGTAAGGACTTATGAAGCTCGATAGTACGATAACACCCACATCGCTAATAAGTTTCGCGACCTCGCCAACACGGCGAATGTTCTCGCGCCGATCTGTCTCCGAAAATCCGAGATTTTTACTTAAGCCAAGCCTGAGATTATCTCCGTCAAGCCGGTATGACACTCTCTTTTGCGTATGTAGAGCTTTTTCTAGAGCTATCGCAATACTACTTTTGCCCGCACCAGATATACCCGTAAACCAGATTGTCACACTAGTTTGATTCAGCAGGGCTTGACGATCCGCTCGAGAGACTTCGCCTTCTTGAGGTGAAATATTCATAACTCTATACTCTATTCACTGATAAGAAATCTGGCGGCCGCAATGCCAGCCAGCTACCGCATCGCTGTTAAGAGCCAGTGTCGACATGGTGTCGAACTACCCTCATTCTCTTAATGCCGCTCAACTACACCTTCGCATGCAACCATTGCATATGCATCTCAAACTGAGCCAGCAGATCACCTGTCAATTGTTCTAAGGTATACCCAGCCACATCGTATTCCTGAGGTCTTTCGTTGAGATGAACTTCGGCACGCCAGTAGGTTTTATCCTGATCGCGCCGAGGTAGTTTGGGGAACGCTACCGACGGAATGCCGTATTCGCGCAGGCGAATCTCGTACTTAAATTCCGTGTTAGTTCCATGGTCGACAATCAACTTGATCATGGTCCCAGTTTCTTCGACACGCGACTGTAGCTGAGATGCATCAATTTGCAGCGATACCGCCTGCATAGCGGGTCTTACTGTTTCTTCGATAAAGTCGCGAACATCCTGTTGGCAGTGTTCGCCGATTAGTGCGCGCAGGCGCTGTTGCCAATGTTTCGATGAGGGGGCTTGAGGAACTCTGGGCACAGTACCCGGTCCATAAGGCCGTTTGAGGGTTTCCATACGCAACCCTTTGTGGAGTCCAAAACACATGAGGAACATAACGCAGGCGAAGGGCAGCGCGCTGATAATTGAGGCCGTTTGCAACGCAGACAGGCCTCCTGCAAGCAGCAGCGCCGCGGCGACAACGCCTTCGGTAACGGCCCAGAATATTCGCTGCCACACAGGCGGGTCTTCGTTGCCGCCGGAGGTAATGATGTCAATTACCAGTGAGCCCGAGTCCGATGAGGTGACGAAGAAAGTCATAATCAATAAGGTGGCGACCACTGACATTAGGGTGGACCAAGGCAACTGCCCTAGCATCATAAATAACGCCGTTGGCGAGTCTTCCAGTGCGGTATTCACCAAGCTGACG
>CAJXQP010000349.1 GCA_913058275.1 uncultured Gammaproteobacteria bacterium
TACACCTCTCTATTCGTCGGCAGCGTCAGATGTGTATAAGAGACAGATATCACCCCTACTTAGTTAAGGGTACTACGCTTCGACGCATGCTCCCTTGGGGTTAGCGTTGGAACGTAACCACAGACATTAAACATCTCATATAGTCTGGGGCTTAGTTTACGAACGGTCTTTGAGCGGTTTACTTATTTCGAGTTTGCGGAGACCACCTCTGGCATTGCATTCTTACGACTTTGCTGGAATCACTCATTCTTACGAATTCTCCAAGCATTGTTTCCAACTCTATTTTCGTGAACGAAATAAGAGAGGCTTCAGTATTTCCTTTCATTTGAACGAAACTACTTACAGTGACATAACCAATTCCCCATTCGTGGCTATCCCACATTGTTTGAGTACCTGCTTCCAAATAACGAACACGTTAATCAATTCCAGTCTCGAAGAACGACAATATCTGCTTGATACCATTGTTAGAAGGCGTGCACTCAATAGCAAAACCTCAGTCTCGACCATAGGAAACTGGAATCGCTAGTGTACAAATCAAAATCAATAGTAGTTTCTTCAATTTTCCCATTCTCTAGCAGTGTTCTCAATTTTTGATATTAACGCCCTAACTAGCAGGCCGCGACTAGTAATTTCGTTAGCGCCGCCGAACTCATGGCAAAAGTATTGGGCATGCCCGGATATAGCTTTTCGGTTATTGATCATCCTGTAGCAGTGCCAGCGATCAGGAGTTGGAGGCTAGAGCGTTACAGACCATGGCGGCAATTGATAAGCAGATTCTTCTTTAGCTTGGTTAAAATGTCAGCACCCTGGCTACACGCCAACCTGCGCGCTCTAACTGCATTTGTTAAACCCGAATTATCCGCTTGCGTTCCTTCGCGTGCCTAGTAACAATCCCCCCTTACTTTTTCAATCGCAGGAAATTAACTATGTCTGACAGCGCCAGTAAAGACAACCACGAACAAGCCGAGTTCCGCCAACACTGCCGCGACTGGCTATGCGACAACACGCCTGCCGAACCTTCATTCAGACTACCAATTTCTGCACTCGAGATAATGACTGAAGAGCAGCTGACATATCTTAAGGATTGGCAGAAATCAGCCTATGACGCTGGATTGGTAGGTTGTGACTATCCAGTAGCTTATGGCGGAGGTGGACGGACCAATTGCCAACGCATAGCCAACGAGGAAATGCATAGGGCTAAAACGCCTTATATGCCTAATATTATCGGCCTAGGTATGGCGGCACCCACTCTGCTTCAGTATGGCCAAGAAGAACTGAAGAAACATTTACTACCACGTCTCTTCTCTGGCGAAGACATCTGGTGTCAGGGCTTTAGTGAACCAGGCTCAGGTTCAGACCTAGCCAGCGTGCAGACCTTCGCCCAACGTGACGGCGATGCCTGGGTAATTAATGGGCACAAGGTATGGACTTCCTTGGCACACTTCGCCGCGTGGATGATTATCCTGTTACGTACAGACAAGACACAAAAGCATGGAGGGCTATCCTATTTTGTTGTGCCCATTAGCTCTGCATTGGATCAGGGCGTGAGTGTGAAGCCACTCATTAAGATGACTGGGGAAACGGGTTTCAATGAGGTGCTTTTCGAAGATCTTGAGGTCGACGATGGCTTACGTCTAGGTGCGCTTGGTCACGGTTGGCAGGTTGCCACTACGACGCTATTGCATGAACGCGATGCAGGCGAATTGGTAACGCCACGCTCAGGAGGAATGAAGAACGCAGCAACACATAATGCCAACACTACAAATCTGATAGATCTGGCGCGCAAGGCCCAATACAACGGCAAAGCTGCAGTGGAAGATCCGCTACTGCGTGATCGCATTATGCGACAGCTTATTCGAGAGACCGCGCTGGAGGAGAACCAGCGACGAACTCGTGTACCTGCGTTACTAGAACATCCTGCACGCCTGCAATTGCAGAACAAATTACTTAGGTCCGAGATTGCACAGGAGACCTCTGCACTGGCGCTTGAAGTCGCAGGTGCTAGTGCCTCGCTGTATTTAGGCGATCAGAATGCTCCAGCCGCCGGCCAATGGCCGCTTGCCTACATGAGCACCTATGGAAACACTATCGCTGCCGGTACTAGCGAAGTGCAGCGCAATATTCTGGGTGAGCGCGTGCTCAGCTTAGCTAAATCGAAGTAAAGACAAAATAAGGATTAACATGGCACAGCCCGATGACTATGGCTTCTCTGAAGAGGCCTCTCTGATTAAGGACTCCGCTAGAAAGTTCTTTAAAAACAATTTTTCTACAGACAAGTTGCACCGAATGGTGGCTGACAATCCAGATTCTTCCCGAGCGCCTGAAAGCCTCTGGAATAAAGAGCTCTGGCAGCAGCTTCTAGGATTAGGCTGGACCTTGCTCGCAGTTCCAGAGTCAGCAGAGGGACTAGGCTTGCCAGCGGTCGCCGTTGCGGGCTTGGTAGAAGAGGCCGGAAGAGCCGCATTTCCTTGCCCGTTGCTAGCAACGCTGAATGCGACTTACGTGCTTGCTGCTTGCGGTGATTCCGGCAATGCAGCACTCAAGGAAATCGCGGAGGGAGCCACTGCCACACTCGCGCTGACAAACCGAACCGGCTCTTGGCGGCTCCAAGACACTGAGGTGAGTGCCGCCCAGAGGAAACTTAATGGTACAGCCTGGTTCGTGCAAGACGCACGCAAGGTTGACCGGCTTTTAGTGTGCGCAAAGAAAGACACAGGGCACTCGCTGTATTGGGTGGCAAGCGACGCGCCTGGAATTACAGTGCACGCAGATAGGATTGTCGACCTCACACGGGATCAAGCCCATGTAGAATTTCTCGATGTAGAAGCTGAGGAAGTTTGTGAGGATGGACTCAAAGCACTAGAGCAGGCATTCCCAGCCATCTGGACGATGCTCGCCGCCGATGTGATCGGAGCTGCGGAATGGCAATTGCAAACCACGACGGAGTACGCCCGCACGCGCACGCAATTCGAACGTCCCCTAGGTTTCTTCCAAGCAGTGAAACATCCACTAGTCGACGTGATGATTCAGATAGACGAGGCAAAATCCCTTGTCTATAACCTGTCTCTTATACACATCTCCGAGCCCACGAGACCGAGGCTGATCTCG
>CAJXQP010000350.1 GCA_913058275.1 uncultured Gammaproteobacteria bacterium
GTATAAATCATGGCAAAAAAAGCTTTTTTTGCCATGATTTATACGCCTTAGCTATTTAGCAGCCCTTTGATAGCACCGGCCACCTTCCCAGGGTTGGAGCTTGCTAGCTGTTTTATTTGCTCTAACTTTGCGTCATAACCATTGCCTGCGCTAGCTAGCCCATATTTAGAATCCATTTCTCTCTCGAGTTTTTCTTTATTTCTAGCCATCAGCGACGTTAGAACAGGTCGTATTACGAAGATTATGGTGATTCCAAAAGCAATCACGGCTGAGGCTATTTGTATCAGCAAAATAATTGACGATTCTTCATACCACGGAGTTTCAATTTCCTCTGTTACGATTTCTGTCATAAACGGTGAGCTTATGACCAATACTTGGTCGCCGCGAGCTTCGTCGAATCCCACGGAATTTTTGACGAGTTCCGTAAGCTGTTCTATATCTATCTGCGGAGTGGGCGCAATATTCGTTTGTTCTATTGCTTCGCTTTCTTCCACGTCGTCCGGTGAGGTTCCTTCAACATCTGTTATCGGTTGGCTTACTCTGCGATTCAGGATTGCTTCATTGATCACTACGGCAATAGACAATCTGGTTATTGTGCCAACGGCATCTCTTGAGTACTTTATGGACCGGTCTAACTCGTAATTTCGCGTAGTCCGCGTACTTGATGGCTCATTCGATACTGTTTCTGGCCCTGTAGCGTTTGTTTGATTGCCGCCATCCGCTCCGTCTAACACAGTGTCGTTTGGCACTATATTAGATTGAGAGCCAGGTATTCCTCCAGCTGCGAGAGAGCCTCGATCGCGGTCTACTGCGAGCACTTCCGACCTCGATATTGGCCCCCTTCCCGTTTCATCAAAGACTTCAGACGTTGTTTCCAGTTGAGAAAAGTCGATCGAGGCATCGACATCAGAATTCACGTTTTGGATTCCAACAATTGGCGCGAGTAACTGTTCGATTCGCGCCTTGTAGTCATTTTCAATTGAGCGCTTATAGGTGCTCTGTTCGTCGGCCATGCGAAGGCCAGCGTCCATCTCCATTGTCAACAAGTTACCTTGCTGATCCACTACAGACACATCTTCGACCGCTAAATAGGGAACGCTTGAGGCAACTAGATTGGTAATTGACTGTACATGTCCCTGTGTAATTACGCGGCCAGGATAGCCGATTACTACAACAGAGGCTTTGGCTGGCTCTCTGTTACGCACATATGAACTTTGTCGCGGCGCTGCTAAGTGAACTCGCGCATTCTTTATTGAAGATATTTGTACAATACTTTTAGCTATTTCACCTTCTATTGCTGCGCGATACCGCGCCTCTTCCATGAATTGGCTAGTCGTCAAAGAAGACTGCTCATCCAATAGAGACATTGATTGGGAAGAGCCTGGATCAGAGAAACCAGAGTTTGCAAGGAGCATGCGCGCTTCATAGTACTGCCCTGCAGGGACCATCAGATCGCCTGTCCGGCTGTCTAGGTTAACGGGGAAGGAAGAGCTCGCCAATACGTCGTATGCCTGACTCTTTTCAGTTTCTGGCATTTCTGGGTATAAGGGGCGATAGTCGGCTGTGTTTATCCAATTGTAGAGCAACACCAATGCAAACAATGTCACTATTACAATGACCCCCGGAAGAGATTTTTGGATTAATGATCCGATTTGCACGCCTGGCTGCGCTACGGGATAGTTTGCGTTATTCGAGGGATAAGAATTGCCTAGCCTGGGCTCTCCTGTGCTCATGCCTGAGCTTGAAAAACTGGTTCCAGGCAAAGCTTGTTGTATTTCAGCCACGTTCATACTCCTAAAGTTATTCTAATTTCTGCGGCCTTATACAGGCATGTTCATTATTTGTTCGTACGCTTGCAGTACTTTATTTCGAACCTGTAGTGTCGCTTCAAACGCAAGTGACGATTTTTGCATTTCAAGTATCACCTCTGTTAACGGCACGTCTTCACCTGCTTGGTATGCGTTGCTAAGTTCATAAGCATTATTTTGAGCCTCGCTTATTCCGTTTAGCGTGTCCGTGATTACTTTAGACATTTCTGTACCGAAACTTGTCGAATTTTCGACGCCTCGATTGCTGGTTTCAGATATACCTGAATTCCGCGAATCAGCGATTTGAGACTGGTAGTCACGAATTTGTGATAAAAGTGCGTTAGCTTCGGACTTGATTTCCATGAGATTTCCTTTTTAGCTACCAGTTATACTCTGGCATAAGCAGATGGGACCTCCATCCCAAGTGCTCGTAACTTTGTAATTTTGTTCCGGAGCGTTCGAGTGCTTATACCCAGTCTCTCGGCCGCGTCACTTCGATTTCCGGTGAGCTCCATAGCTGCCATAATATTTTTATGCTCAAGTTCATTTCGTAGAGATTTTATGAGCAAATCTTTGCCTTCTAAAAAACCTGATCCTGATATTTGTGTTTCAGGCGGGTTAGTTAACTTTTCTTGGAGATTCATAAAGTCGTGAATTGGGTCGTCGTCGTCAAAAATAATATCTTCTTGCCTGATTTCTTTGCCATCACACATGATTAATGCGCGCTGAATTAAGTTTTCCAGCTCTCGCACGTTACCCGGCCATTGATAATCTAAAAGAGCTGCTTTCGCGCATTCTTTTAACTGAGGGAATGGCTTGCACGAGTGTTTCTGAATAAGCACGTAAGAAAGCGCCTCTATATCTCTCTTACGCTGACATAGTGGTAGTAATGAGAGCTTAAATCCGCTTAATCGGTAGTATAGGTCTTCACGGAATTTTTTCTCAGTTACGGCCTGTTTTAGATTGATATTAGAGGCTGCCACTATCCTTACATCGACCCTTTTCTGAGTAGTTCCACCGACGCGAGTTATTTTTTTCTCTTGAAGAACCCTCAGAAGCTTAGATTGGAGTTCAAGGGGCATCTCACCTATTTCATCCAGAAACAGGGTTCCACCGTGTGCCTGTTCGAAATATCCTTTCTTTTCCTTAAGTGCACCCGTAAAAGCGCCCTTTTCGTGCCCAAATAACATATCCTCAGCCAGAGAAGCCGGAATCGCTGCACAATTGATTGCCACGAATGGCATTGCTTCCTTAAGGGAGGCTTCATGGATGACTTTTGCAATAATCTCCTTACCAGC
>CAJXQP010000351.1 GCA_913058275.1 uncultured Gammaproteobacteria bacterium
TATTCGTCGGCAGCGTCAGATGTGTATAAGAGACAGGGTAATCCCCTACTTTGGTTATGCAAGACAAGATCGCCGCGTTCGATCGGCGCGTGTTGCCATTAGTGCCAAGGTTGTTGCGGACATGATCGGCACCGTCGGCGTGAATCGCGTACTCACAGTTGATTTGCACGCAGAACAGATACAGGGTTTTTTCAATATCCCAGTGGACAACGTCTACGGCTCACCGGTACTGACCGACGATATAGAGCGGCAGAAATACGAGAACCTGATAGTAGTCTCGCCAGACATCGGCGGCGTGGTTAGAGCACGAGCCGTTGCTAAGCAACTGAATGTGGATCTCGCTATTATCGATAAACGCCGACCAGCGGCAAACGAGGCGCAGGTAATGAACATCATCGGTGACGTAGAAGGACGCAGCTGTCTTATCGTCGACGACATGGTCGACACAGCGGGCACACTCTGCAAAGCCGCGGACGCACTAAAAGAACACGGCGCCGCGAAAGTAATGGCCTATTGTACGCACCCGGTACTATCCGGTCCGGCAATCGATAACATAGAAAATTCAAGCCTCGACTCATTGGTAGTCACCGATACGATTCCACTGAGCGACGCAGCAAAAAATTGTAAGCGCATACGACAACTGTCCATGGCTAAATTACTAGCCGAGTCTATTCGTCGTGTGAGCAATGAAGAATCCATAAGCGCGATGTTCGACAACACTTAGAGTTGTCAGCCTCGAGCGGATACACAATGATCAGTGATAGATTCTCTATCAATTGATCTTTATAAACACTGTAATTAGTCGGTCGCAAGCTAACTACAGCACTTCTTAGGAGAGACTTATGTCTGCTGAAGAATTTGAATTGAACTGCACAGTTCGAACGGACTTAGGGAAAGGTGCGAGCCGCCGCCTACGCCGTTTGAATGACGATATCCCCGCCGTACTTTATGGTGGTGGTGAAGACCCCGTTTCATTAACGATTGCCCACAAGGACATCGCTAAGGCCACTGAAAATGAGGCTTTCTTTTCACACATTATTACGTTGAATGTAGGAAAGAAGAAGCAAAAAGCCGTTATTAAGGCATTGCAGCGTCATCCTGCTAAAGCCATTCTCATGCACGCTGACTTCCAGCGCGTGAGCGATAAGGTCGAGATTACCGTTAATGTACCGATTCACTTCCTCAATGAAGACAAATGTGCGGGCGTTAAAACTGGCGGCGGAAGCATCATCAAGACATTGAATGAGATTGAAATTCACTGTTTCCCGAAAGACCTACCAGAGTTTATCGAAGTCGATATGATACTGCTAGAAATCGGCGAAGCCGTCCACCTTGCAGACATCACATTGCCTGCAGGTGTAGCGAGTGTTGCTCTTGCTGCGGATAACAATCTTACTGTTGCCACAGTGCAAGCACCTAGAGCGGAAGTCGAAGAAGCTGCAGCTGCGCCGGATGCACCTGCTGCACCAGAGTCCGAAGCTAGCGGCGATGATTCCGAAGAGAAGGAAGACTAGTCCTGTTTTTAGGCTAGCCCTAAAATCTTATGACAGGCAATGGCATAAAACTTATTGTGGGTCTGGGTAATCCAGGCTCGCAGTATGACTCCAACCGGCACAATGCCGGTGTCATCTTTCTCCACCATCTTGCCAAAAGCTATTCTGGCAGCCTTCGCGGGGAGAGTAAGTTTTTCGGCGAATTCGGCAGCATCAATATTGCTGGTGACGACATCAAAATCCTATTGCCGACGACGTTCATGAATAACAGCGGCAAGTCTGTTGCTGCCGTGTGCAAATTCTATAAGATAGAGCCGGAGAATATGTTGGTCGCCTACGACGAGATCGATTTTGACGTGGGCGTCACCCGTTTCAAACATGGCGGTGGCCACGGTGGCCACAATGGCATCCGCGACATCATCAGCGCACTCGGCAATCAACGAAATTTCTATCGACTGCGCATCGGTGTGGGGCATCCTGGTGACAAGTCCATGGTCGCAAACTATGTACTTGGCAACCCTTCCCGATCGGAAGCCGATGTCATCATGTCAGATATAGAAAATGCTATTCGCGTAACCCCGAAAGCAGTTAAGGGCGAGTGGGAAGAAGCCATGCGCCTGTTGCATACCTAATTTTCAATACTTAACAGATTAAATAGAGACAAGTAATGGCAGTAAAATGTGGAATCGTCGGACTACCCAACGTGGGCAAGTCAACACTGTTTAATGCGCTAACTAAGGCAGGCATCGCTGCGGAGAATTTTCCGTTCTGCACCATCGAGCCCAACTCCGGCATCGTCTCTATTCCTGACAAGCGGCTGGACAAACTCACCGCTATCGTCGAGCCGCAGAAGACCATACCAACCACGATGGAATTTACCGACATCGCCGGTTTAGTCGCAGGCGCATCCAAAGGTGAAGGCCTAGGCAATCAGTTTCTCGCGAACATCCGCGAATGCGATGCTATCTCACACGTAGTGCGCTGCTTCGAAGACAGTAACGTAACTCACGTGTCGGACAAGATAGACCCAGCCTCAGACATAGAGACCATCAACACCGAACTCGCGCTGTCCGATCTTGAGAGCGTCGATAAGACTCTCGATAGGGCAACCAAAGTAGCCAGAAGTGGCGACAAAGATGCACAGCGTCAGGTAATTGTATTAGAGAAGGTAAAGTCACATCTGGATGAGGCGAAGCAAGTTCGCTCGCTGAACCTGACTGAGGATGAACTCGCCGACATCTATAGCCTGCACCTGTTAACCGTTAAACCAGTCATGTACATCGCCAATGTCGATGAAGAAGGATTCGAGAACAACCCTCATCTGGACACAGTAATAGCCATCGCCAAAGAAGAAGGCGCCGCAGTAGTAGCGATCTGCAATAAGCTGGAAGCCGAGATCGCCGAACTAGAAGACGATGAACGCATAGAGTTCCTAGAAGACCTTGGCATGGAAGAGCCCGGCCTAGACCGCGTAATCCGCGCCGGCTACACCTTACTCGGCCTACAGACCTATTTCACAGCCGGCGTGAAGGAAGTGAGAGCTTGGACAGTAAAGCAAGGCGCCACGGCCCCACAGGCCGCTGCAGTCATCCACACCGACTTCGAG
>CAJXQP010000352.1 GCA_913058275.1 uncultured Gammaproteobacteria bacterium
GTCCTGATACGCGCTCCACTAATAGCGCCACATAATCAGTTGAGCTTCCATATTGCCAGTCGTCTCCTGGGTGAAAGCTCAAAGGCAGTGGCGCACGATTAATAAGCGTTTCTTCCAGAGTCGCCTTGCGTGGTAACAAGGCCAATTCTTCTTCAGTTAACACCTCACGGCTAGGGTCGACTCCGGCCGTGTGCGAAAGCACGTGGCGAAATGTAATGGGTCGATGCGCAGACATGCGATAGTCTATGCCATCCTCTTCGATGACAACCTGCTTGCCTTTTAACTCTGGAATCCAATCAGTGATGGGATCGGTCAGCAGGAAGTTACCTTCTTCATAAAGCATCATTAAAGCAGTCGACACTATGGGCTTGGTCATCGACATGATGACGAAGATGGAATCATCCGTCATCGGCTCGTTGCTTTCTTTGTTTTTCCAACCCTGCGACTCGACGTGTATTACCTTGCCGTTGCGTGATACCAAAGACACGGTCCCCGCAAGCATATTGCTATCGATATAGCGCTGCATAGTGTTGGACAGGCGCTGCAGACGTTCGGATGATACACCGACGTCTTCTGGCGCGGCAGTTGGGAAATCGTTTCCCTGTGCAACACTGTTGGCGATCAGCACGGACAGTGCCATCAGCAGAGCGCAGACCTGTTTAAGAGACTGTTGGAGATTCTTCATGACTTACTCCGAATTATTATTTTAGGTGGGTAGAGAGTGTGCTTGGTTATATCAGTCTAAGCCAGTATAAATGACGCCAGCCGGATTTGACCAGCAATCGCTTTTGCTTCATTCTCGGCCAACTTTTATTAAGTCGGGGCTGCCCTTGAAATGGCCCCACCCAAGGGACGGGTAATGACAAACGAAACAGAAGTGGATCAACCGATATTCTTGAAGCCCGGCCACAATGCAGGCGATCTACTGGAATCCAGCAAGTGGAAGATCCTTCGCGAGGAGCGAGGTTTGGTGGAGGTGGATGTTCATTTACCAAATCATCTGTTGAATCCGAGGGATCAACTGTTTGGGGGGTTTACTGGCACATATGTCGATATGATTTCGATATTCACTGTGCGTACATTATTTAAATCCCAAGAGGATTTTAAGTGGTCAGCGACCGTTAATATGCGCATAGATTATTTTGCGCCAGTTTTAGGGCCAAGATTTTTGCTGAAGGGTGAACTTATCAAAGACGGCCGCAGCACTTGTTTGGTTGCTACGCATTTCACTGATATGGAGGGTAATAAACTAGTCTATGCCATAACGACACTGCGCAGAGCGCCTAGAGGCGAGTGAAAATACTGAAAAATATTTAGGCCAATAAAAAGGCTGGTGGGATTGCTGCCACCAGCCTTTTTCGTCTTGTACTTAATTACTCTTGCTTAACTATAAAGAATAGCCTCTTTCATCATGATCCGTAATGTCGAGACCCATCTGTTCTTCTTCCTGCGTGACACGAATGCCAGATGTGATGGCGCCGACTATCTTGAGAATTATGAAGGTGAGTATGCCTGTATAGGCGGCCACCGAGAGAATACCGATGATTTGCACCGCGACTTGTGAGCCCATAGTCATGCCCTCAGCGAATCCGTTACCGCTGAAGATTCCCAAGTCGCCTGATACTAATATGCCAGCTAGGAATGTACCGACGATACCGCCTACACCGTGCACAGGAAATACATCGAGAGAGTCGTCGATTTTTATTCTCTGCTTTAAGTAGGTAGTAGCGAAATAGCAGACAACACCGCCGCTAAGTCCAATAAGGAGTGCGCCTGCTGGTCCGACGGAGCCGGAGGCGGGAGTGATCGTCGCGAGTCCTGCCACCATGCCAGTTATTGCGCCAAGGCCGCTAGGCTTACCAAACTTTATCCATTCTATCGCCATCCAGGTTAGTGCGCCGGTCGCAGCAGATATGTGTGTGACGAACATGGCCATTCCGGCGCTGCCGTCAGCGGCAAGTGCACTACCTGCGTTAAATCCGAACCAACCAACCCAGAGCATGCCTGCGCCGGTGAAGCTCATGGTCAGGTTATGCGGCATTATCGGTGCTGTTAGGAAGCCCTCGCGTTGCCCGATGACGAGCGCAAATACCAATGCGCCAATACCAGCCGTTACATGCACTACAGTGCCGCCAGCGAAGTCGATCAGACCCATCTGGCCTAGCCATCCACCGCCCCAGACCCAGTTAGCTACTGGGAAGTAGACTATCAGCGTCCACAGCGCTGAGAATAACAACATGGATGAAAATTTAATTCTCTCCGCGAACGCACCCACGATCAGAGCCGGGGTAATGATTGCGAAAGTCATCTGAAAAGAGGCGAAGACAGTTTCCGGAATGTCGCCCGAGAGGGAGTCAACAACGACACCGTTAAACATCATTTTGCTCAGTCCACCCCAGTAGGCCGATTCAGAAGGGCCAAAGGCTATGCTGTAACCAACGACCAGCCATAGAACAGAAACTACAACGGCAATGGAGAAGCACTGCATGAGCACCGAGAGTACGTTTCGTGTCCTGACAAGCCCGCCGTAGAAGAGTGCGAGTCCTGGCAGAGTCATAAAAAGAACGAGGGCGGTCGAAGTTAATATCCAAGCGGTATTGGCGCCGTTCAATACGTCCTGTGCAGAGGCCACGTTAGGCAGAAGGAGAAGAAGTGCTGCTGCGAAATATTTAGTGCTAAGAATTTTAGTTATCATTTTAATGGGATTCCCTAAAGTGCGTCGTTGCCAGTTTCTCCGGTTCGTATTCGAATAGTCTGTTCCAAATTGCTGACAAAGATTTTGCCATCACCGATCTGCCCACTATTTGCCGCCTTGCAGATTGCTTCAACAACTTGATCCGAGAGCTCATCAGATACCGCTATTTCGAGTTTTACCTTGGGGAGGAAGTCAATAACGTACTCAGCTCCACGGTAAAGCTCTGTGTGGCCCTTCTGGCGACCGAAACCTTTGACCTCAGTCAGGGTCATGCCGCTTACGCCCAATTCAGATAATGCTTCTCGTACATCATCGGCTTTAAAGGGCTTGATAATTGCGGTAATAAGTTTCATTGATTCTCTCCGACATCATTGTGAATTGCCTCTGAATTCATAGGAGG
>CAJXQP010000353.1 GCA_913058275.1 uncultured Gammaproteobacteria bacterium
CGAGATCAGCCTCGGTCTCGTGGGCTCGGAGATGTGTATAAGAGACAGCTCTAGAAGCTTGGATATGCTCTTATCGAGAAACTTTCTCATTGAGGCGGATGACTATTATCAGATTAACCCTGAATACAAGCTCTTGATTCGCTACTACGCGAATTCCATAGAACACTGGTGGAATGAATAAGACTGAAAATTTTGTTAGTATCGGTTGAAAGTGAGTTGCTGCTCTTAGAGTCTGAATTCGATTCTATCGAGTAACATTTGTAAACGCTCGATACTAGGTTCTTTCTCGTAACATTAGTAAAAGCTCGATACCATGTTCTCCCGTAACATTAATAAAAGCTCGATACTATGTTCTCCACTTTAGAAACAACTGAATTAGCGACATGGGTTGCGGTCTCGCTCTGGGGATATCCCATTATGTTGAGCTTGCACGTGATGGGGCTTGCCGTTGTTGTTGGCATCTTCTCAATGCGTGACCTATCCCTATTGGGGCTATTTCCTGGTATTCAGCCATCGGCATTTCTAGGCTTGGGCAAGTTGGGTTGGGTGGGTTTCATTGTAAATGCCGTGTCAGGATTCGCCCTGTTTGCTTCTCAGGCAACGGTATTTATAACGAGCGTGCCTTTTCTAGTGAAGATAGCTTGTATCGTAGTAGGCATGATATTGGCTGGTGTAATACAGTCACGCCTACGTGCTGAGATAGGTCTAAGTGATTCGGCGTTGGTGATCAGCAAGTCGACAAAAATAATCGCCTCAATTTCACTCATGCTCTGGCTCGCGGCACTCATTGCCGGTCGCCTGATCGCGTATATTTTTTAGGGACCCAATCGTGGAAGCATTTGCAGAGTCAATTGTCGGTGGTTCGCTCAACTTGTTGATTCAGGATACCTACTGGCTGTGGCCAGTCATGGAGATTAGCCATTTCATCGGCTTATCGCTTCTATTGGGTGGTTTACTTGTTATCGATCTGCGCATGGCAGGGCATTTTCGTAGCTTCAATCCGGCTGCTACTCATCGCTTGTTACCTTTCGTCCTAATCGGGTTCGGCATCAACCTCCTCACTGGCATACTGTTTTTCTATGGCGACCCTATGCGCTATTCGATAAACATAGGTTTTCAGATCAAGATGGGCTTGGTGTTACTGGCTGGGCTGAATGCGGCTTTGTTCTACTGGAAAGTAAGCCCGATTATGCATGGCTGGGATGCGTCGACTCCTTCACCGCCGATGGCTAAATTTGTAGCCTATACCTCGCTTTTCCTCTGGACGGGTGTTTTGCTTTGTGGGCGCCTCATTCCCTATGTGGGAACCGGTTAGAGCATTCCTATCCTTCATCCTTCCCATCATCTTTACGCGGAACGAAAATCCTAGCTACAGTCTCATCCTCGTGAAACATCAAATGTTTCAGCGCCGCCAATACATGCAGTACTACTAACACGGCAAGTGCCTTGGCTGCATTAGAATGAAAGATGAAAGCGAACTCCGACAAGCTGCTTCTATCTGGCATTGCCCAGGCCATGAGTGGTCCAGATATCAACATTACTACCAGTACCAGTAGCATAAGATGGTGTGCTGTCTTGGCGAGCCGATGCTCAAGCAGGGTTTGCCCGTTGACGTGGGGGTGGCCTGATTTATAGCGCCATACCATTCGCGCGACAAGTGGTAACCAGGCGATTAGGCCGAGAGTGATGTGCAGTGTCCTACGAGCATCGATCTGCTCGACAGACTGCAAGGAAATGCTTTGACCGACGAGCCAAAGCAGAATAATAGCGAGTGTTGCAAACCAATGCAGGCCTATTGAAAGCCATCCAAAGGAGTTTTTAGTATCGAGAAGGGAGCGGGGTTTTCTCATGACGGGAGATTGGCTAACTACGAAACGAATTTGTTGTCATCGGTCGATGACACAAATTCGTTTCGTTTTCTCGTTAGTACTTCGATGGAAAAAAGCGCACAGATGCACGTGACGATTCAGCGTCGCAATCGTATGCTTGTAGCCTGTAGCCCTCCGATGCTGGAAGCCATCGAGTGGTGTAAGAAGTAGGCTCGAGTAAGAACATCGCGTCCTCGACTTCTAATGTTACTTTCAGGTCTTCTCCGTCGATCCAATAGCGTTCGCGGACTATCTTCTGCGAGGAAGAGGGGATGCCGTTGTAATCATCGAAGCCGGCTACATCGAACACGAAGTGCGTAGTGGTAATTATCAGAGCGTCATCTTCATAGTGCCCTACAGAAAAACCTTGAACACCGAAGTCCGTTGCCTTGGGCTCGCGGCCGTCTAGCCATATGGTGCGTAGCTGATCATCTTTCTCATAACGAAACAGGACTCGGTCGGGCCATTGCACGACTTCCATGTGGTAAGGGTCGTATTGAATCGCAGGCGAAGAGGCGGGCTGGCAGTCGTACTTTGGCGCCATGATCTCTTCCCAGACTTCTTGATAGGCAAGGGCGCGCGCATTCAGCTTGGGAAAATTCTCTTCGCCCCATGGAACAGTCTCGCCATTCACCGGTCTTGCGCTAAAGCCACCGTTCCAGGTTCCCGCAATATCTGGAATTTGGTTATCAGCTTGTGCGTTTACTTGACCTGCGGTAGCGCCAATTGCAAGAGAAAGCAAAACTACAAAAATAGACTTCTCTGTCATGAATTTAGTTGCTCTCATATTGTTCTCGCCTTGAATGCTGGTTATATTCTAGTTTGTTATTTTGCGAAGCCGCCTAGGAAATTTGATCTACGGCCTCGTCCAGGTTTGTAAGGGTAATACCTTGGCGAATTATTCTGGGGGTTGAGTCCGTTCCTGAACGCGACCGCCTTCCAAAACTGGGGTGCCATCGGAGCGAGTCATGCGTACACAGCACAGGCCGGTAGAGCCTTCAGCGCGCGAAGGTCTGCCGGAGGCTTTCACGATCATGCCAACTGGGAGTGAATCTGGAGTCCAGCCGGCGCGACGTATGCTTACAGGAGCACCTAATTCGATCTGCCATTCGATAGTCGCGCCGTTTTCGCCGGCAACATCTACGTAAAGAAAGGCGTGTGGGTTTCTAAATACGAAGCGTGTAACGGGGCCTTCAATCTGTCTCTTATACACATCTCCGAGC
>CAJXQP010000354.1 GCA_913058275.1 uncultured Gammaproteobacteria bacterium
GTCGGCAGCGTCAGATGTGTATAAGAGACAGAGGTAATTCCTGTACAGATTTTACGACTTCACCTGACGGTACAAGACTCGCCTATACTTGCCCTACAGGTAATCGTAGTGAGCCGAATTTCAGTATCGTCGACATGGCGCCTGATGATTATTTTGATACCGATGGCTAGTGGTACTTAGGCAGTGAGCCGGTTAGCGCTACCTTCAACAGGGCAGGTACGATTCTAATTGCTACGGATAACGACAAGCTCTACTTTTTTGATTTGGTTACGCATCTGATTTTAGAAGATTTTGAGCTAGGGCTGCTGGACGGAGAGTCGATTAAGAAGATTCGAATTTCAACAGATGGAAATTTTCTTCTTATCTTTCTAGAGAATGAAGTGCATGACGACAATAGCAAATTCTATTGGATGCCTATGCCTGCTATAACAGGAACGCCGCTATAATCCGCTGTAGGATTATTAAGGGGCAAGGGTTTTTTTAGAGCTACTGGTCGTATTCATCCTCTATGGACGGGTAGACGGACTCTCCAGGAATGCTATTGTGTTCGCTTGCCCAACCCCCAAAGTCTATTAGCTTGCAGCGCTTGCTACAGAAAGGTCGGGATTTATTCTCATCGGTCCACGCGACAGCCTTTTTGCAGTTTGGACAGTCGACGCTGGTAGTCTTTGTATTCATTTCTCGGTAACCATTTCCATATATTTGCTGTGCAGTGCCTCAATGTTTTCTCTGAGTTGCTCTAGGCTTTCTTCATTGGGCACGAGATCATCTGCGCGCTTAATTCTCTCGGCCCGATCAATCTGAGAGGCGATGATAGACCTAATTACCTCTTCATCGCTACCGTCTCTTCTTACTGATCGATCTACTTGTACTTTTTGGTTAACGTCGATGACGAGCACTCTATCTACTAGCTTGTATTGCTCGGTTTCTAACAGTAGTGGAGACTCCAGAATTGCATAAGGGGACTTAGTAGCATTTAGCCGGCGCTGCAATAATTCGGCTATCAGCGGGTGCAATAAATTCTCTAGCCAGGATTTGTGTGCGGGGTTCGAGAACACAATTTTGCGCAGCGCAGGCCTATCGAGATGCCCTTGAGCCGTTAGTATATCGCTACCAAAGTGAGCGGTAATATCGCTCAGTGCTGGCTGGCCTGGCTCGACAACTTCTCTTGCAAGTGTGTCGGCATCAATGACCTCAATCCCGCACGCTCGGAATATTTCGGCAGCTGCAGACTTACCACTACCAATTCCACCTGTAAGACCGACTATAATTTTTTTTGCTGTGTTCATTCTGGCTAGGCCCGGATAATAATTGTCGAAAAATTGTTCTTAGCTGATGAAGTTGTCGATATAGAATGCGCTCAGTTGAGGGCCCCATATCAACATGAGAAATCCAGCGCCGGCGAGAAACGGTCCGAAGGGCATTGGTACGGACTTGTCTCTTCCGGAAAGTAGTATCATTCCAACGCCGAACACAGCGCCTACCAGCGAAGAAAGGATAATTATAGGCAGAAGACTCTGCCAACCCATCCAAGCCCCTAGGGCAGACAACAGCTTGAAATCTCCGTAACCCATGCCATCTTTTCCAGTTGCGAGTTTAAAGCCCCAGTAAAAAATCCAGAGCACTAGATATCCAGCTATAGCCCCGATCACTGCATCTCTCAAAGATACACCGAACCCGAGATCGATTGTGTTGACTACTAAACCGAGCCAAATAAGCGGCAGCGTGATGTTGTCGGGTAGTAATTGGTGATCGAAGTCGATTAGTGTAAGAGCTATCAATGCCCAGGTTAAGAACAGCAGCGCCAGCGTTAACCACGTCGCACCGAAGTGGAATGCGACTAAGCCCGAGAGAACGCCACTCACAAATTCGACACTCGGATAGCGGATCGAAATCTTTGCTTTGCAGTTAGAGCACTTGCCGCCGAGAAACAGATAACTTACAACTGGAATGTTTTCCCATGGCTTTATTTTGTGGTTACAAAGCGGGCAATGTGAATCAGGTTTCTGCAGATTGAACATCTTAAATTTCGCAGAGGATTGGTTGCTATCAGGAGTGGTGTTTTCTATCTCGAGGTATTCACAACACTGCTCACGCCAATCGCGCTGCAACATTATAGGCAGTCGGTAGACGACAACATTGAGGAAACTTCCAACTAACAACCCCAACACGATGCAGACGGTTAGTAGGAGTGCTGGACTAGCAGAGAGGAGGTCTATTATTTCCATACAGGGTATAGAGGCTACATCACCGCGCCGAGCTGGAAGATTGGCAGGTACATCGCAATCATTAAGCCGCCGATCAATACACCCAATACAGCCATGGTCATCGGTTCCATCAAGGCGGTGAGCCCGTCTACTGCATTGTCAACCTCTGCTTCGTAGTAGACAGCGCACTTATCTAGCATCCCATCCAAGGCGCCTGATTCTTCTCCAATACCCACCATTTGAGTAATCATAGCCGTGAATAGGGTGGTGTTTTTAATCGCGAAATTGAGCTGTTGCCCGGTTGTCACATCATCTCTAATTTTTCTGGTTGCCGTAGAATAAACGATATTACCAGTAGCCCCTGCTACAGACTCTAAAGCATCCACGAGAGGCACACCGGCGGAAAAGGTAGTTGATAATGTTCGCGTAAAGCGTGCATAGCAGGAAGAATTTAAAATTGGGCAAACTATAGGCAGCTTCAGTAATATTCGGTCTACCATATGAGCAACTTTCACTGATCTCATTTTAGCTTCTTTAAAAACGTAACCGGTGACAACAAGCGCAATCAATACCTTCCACCAGTGCGCGATAGCCAAATCAGAAAGGCCTAACACGATCAGCGTAAAGGCGGGTAGATCGGCGCCAAAGCTAGAGAAGGTGGTAGCGAACTGAGGTACTACCTTGATGAGTAGAATAGCCGTTACGACGAGGGCAATGCCAACTACCGCTATTGGATAGTTCATCGCCTTCTTAATCTTTGACTTCAACGCCTCAGATTTCTCTTTATAGGTGGCTAGGCGATCGAGCATAGTTTCTAGCGTACCGGATTGCTCACCGGCATCGGCCAGGTTGCTAAACAGCTCATCGAAATAGCGTGGATG
>CAJXQP010000355.1 GCA_913058275.1 uncultured Gammaproteobacteria bacterium
TCGTCGGCAGGGTCAGATGTGTATAAGAGACAGGGTATAGGCGGTCACAGGATCTGGGGCCACCAGCAAAGAAATCAAACGAGCCAGCGCTAGTGGGCCAATTGCGAGAACGAGAAGCACTAACCCTGAGCGGTAGTGCTTCGGCCTTAGTAAAGCTACACCACAGAACAGGCCTATGCCTGTTTGCAGTCCACCATACATCGCTCCGATTTCAGCAAAAGCATCACCGTTGTTCAGTGACAGACCGGCATAACCTGCTGGAATCGCTGGAGAGAAAAGACTGATAACGCCATAGCCAATAAATATAAAACTAGAAATTCCCAGAATAGCTTTACCTAAAAGCATGACAATTTCCCTTTATTCTAGACCAAAAAAATAACTTGTAGATTCCTTCGTGCATAGTTAACTATTACCTACTTTATATCAACCATGTAGTCATTATTCGCCATAAAAGCCCCTTAGCGGCTCGTAAGGAGCTTTAAAGAGCCTTATATTAATGGCAATAAATCAGCAGAATCACCCACCCTGTAGGTAGGCCTTAGTTGGTGATTCAGAAGCTCTGCAGCTCAGTAGATACGGGGCTGTGGAGGGTGGTGTAGGACTAGTTAGGCGTTAAGAAAAAGTGGTGGTCATTGTCATCAGGCGGTAAAGGCTGTCCAGACAACAGTGAATACAGTAGATCTTGGTTAGCTATAACTTTCGTGTGTATAGGGACTGTGTAGCCCAGTAGAGTCTACGCCGTCTAAACAGCCGTCATTACAGGGATGGTGTAGCTCATTGCTCCATTTACCATCTATTACTAACAGCAAGTGTAGCCTTCTTTATTGACTATGTAGCTGCTAGAGCCTGTATTGCCTTAGGCGTCTAATAAGCCAATCACCGATTGTCGAATCAGAAGCGTCTTCAAAAAACCGAACCTGATTTAAGCTGCCCCCGAACAGCAGGGGCAGTTAGCAGAGCCGCTTACCATCACGGCTTCCGCCGCTTTAGCATTTTGCTCCGCCGATCTCCGTGTCGCGTTCGCAGCAGCGACGTTTGCCGGAGTCATCGGGTCTGGCTGAGTTCGCGCGAGAGATTGTCCAAAATAGCCTGTGAGAATTTTGTATTGGTGCATGCCGATGTCAGTCTCGACCCTGATAGTGTTGGCATCAAGCACTTGCACGCTGTTGAGTCGCTCGCCATTTTTAATAACTACGGTCTCGGCTGCGTTCGGCAGATTAGTGATTCTCCAAGTAGTATTTCGACCCGCTGCGCCGCGCTCGCCGGTGTAGGTGCGCAGGTGCAACACGCCGTTCTCTTTGTCGTTCCATGCCTGCTCCACGCCGAGCGAGGGATAGTCTACGCCTTCTAGGGTAGGGGCCGAATACTTGTCGAGATGTTTAACTTGAAACGCTTCAAGCCAGCTACCCTCCGCAATCTCGCTTATCATCTGTTGCGCGGTTGTCGTGCCCCGAGGATAGGGTTCGTTTTTGTTTGGCCACCAGCTAAAGCGGTCTCCCTGATCGCCAAAGAATGTTGGCGCCAGACTCTGCTCAGCCGCGGCATTGAGGCGTTCATACACCTTGTCGTCGCCGAGCGCTTTGGCCATTGCCTGACCCAAGGGATTAGGTGTTATTGCTTTCGACGGATCACGCCAGCCGCTGGCATTGGCTAGCGCCTCGTAGATCTTCGTCCCTATCTCCCGAGATTGAGGCAACAGATAGAACGCAGTACCGCCTCCACCGCCGCTCGCACCCGGCATATTGACCTTAAAATCTTCGATTGGATCGTAATAGAACGTCATCCAATCGATTTCATTGCGCTCATTGATGCTCATATAGTTGTCTTTCATGAACTCTATCCAGTTCTCAAAGGCGCCGTGGGCGTTGGTCACACCGAGTTGATCGGATAAATAGATGCCAAGTCCGGCTGCTGAATTGCAGATTGGCCAAATCTTTGTGTTCTCGCAATGGGGGCCTTCTGGATGCTCGGTGTATTGTCTATGCAGGTGCTCGACTATGCGAGGCTGAGTCCATTGGAAGTGCTCGTTCTCGTAGCCGGCTATCTCCCAGGGACGCTCCCATTTTTCGTCACCAGAGACGTATTTGTAGATGGAAAGCACTAGATTCAGCCATCCCCGGAAAAAGAGATTCCCATCAGAGCCGATCGGGTCGGCCTGCAACCCCCAAGGCTCGACTCCATTCGCAGTCCAGCCAGGGGCGTCGTAGTTGCCTCTAACTCGGTCAGGCCAAAGCTGCGACCCAGGCGCGTTAAAATAGTCATATTGGTCGCGGTAAGGGCTAGGTCCAATGAATGTATTCCAGTCTATCGCTGCCCAATAAGAGGTGTGGCGCGTCGCCAACTCATCCATGATCCGGGTATAAACCTCGCGCCACGCGGGAGTTTGATCTGCCATAAGTAGAATCGGATAACTGGAGTCTGCTAGATCGAAACGAGGGTAGCTTTGCATCGGCGGATAGGCGTACTGATCCCACCAGGGGTGAGGGCCTAAGCCATCGTCTGACCAGTCGATCTCCTCGCGCGGAATTTTGATTCCCCAGGGGAGCTCAGTATTGGAGCTATAGCTCCAATCATCCGGAGTAGTTGCCTTTTGCCAAATAAACCGAAGCCAGCCCTTTGCTCGATCATTGTGCTTAGGATGAAGCAGACTGTCGACCTCATGTGTCGCAACTGCAGAGGTCTGAGCATTGAGAGCTCCCATGCCGAGAGAGGCAGCGCCAGAGATAATTGCCGCATCTTTAAGAAACTTGCGTCTAGGTTTGTGCTGAATTTTTCGCATGTTGCTGCCTCTAATAAAAGCCAGTCAAATACTATTTTATAAAGCCGAGTAGAAAGCTGTGAATATGACTATTGGCAGCTGTTCGCGCGACTCAAGTCGTTTCGCTTATTTTAAGGATGTCCAGACTTACATTCTGTCTAGACCTTACTACATAGGAGAATCTTTTATTCAAGAAATCATATATCTAAGTATAGCTGTCATTTATCGCTATAAAAACCCCGAATCAACTACCCTGTAGGTAGGCCTTAGTTGGTGATTCAGAAGCTCTGCAGCTCAGTAGATAC
>CAJXQP010000356.1 GCA_913058275.1 uncultured Gammaproteobacteria bacterium
CTTATCCATTCCGAGATTTCCGATCGTTGTACCTAATGTGGTATCGCCCACCGACAAACCAACCACCAGCCCTAAGGTGAAATAGCTATTCACCAATATCTGACCGAACTGTGTTGTTTTCGCGAACTCGGCATCGATATGCAGCGGCTGCGGGTTATGGGTCATGGTGCTGAATAGTAAATTGTCAGTCTCTGTCACCGTACGGTGAGGCTGATGCTCAAACAACATTCCGACCTCTAGCTCTTCAAAATACTTTCCTTTCACTCTTAAACTCCAGCTATGTTCATGGGTGCTACTACTCTATTCTCGAGATAGATATGAGATAGATAGCGAGATACTTTTCTAAGCTTATTTTATTGGCATCTTGTACTATAATCCAATAGATTCTATCAAGTTAGCACCCTTTGCGGTGTCCGGATAGTTAGAGACAGTTACAGGCAGCTACAGCCAAATACCGATAGATACGCCCACGATGCAGAATGATTCGCAGCAGCAATTTTCCGAATGGATAGGCAAGGCGCAATCCGCCTCAAGCATCCTAACAATAGCTCCTATGGAAGGTCTCGCCGCGACCCTGGATCGGGACAGCACCGCCTTCTCACTCGGCGATGCGCTGCCCCCGCTTTGGCATTGGCTGTATTTCCTTGAAACCTCGAAACAGTCTGAACTTGCCGAAGACGGGCATCCACACCGCGGCGACTTCTTACCACCGATTGATCTGCCGCGACGCATGTGGGCCGGCAGTAGGCTGAACTTCATCCGCCCCTTACTAGCTGGCGAGACTATTAAACGCCGCTCTACGATCCAATCGATCAAATTAAAGCAAGGACGATCCGGCAGCCTCGGCTTCGTCTGTGTAGCACATGAGTTGTCCGACTCCTTGGGATTGCTGTTGACCGAAGAGCACGATATTGTCTACAGGGACATGCCCACCGGCACTGTCTCCGCGCAGTCTCCTGTCAAGGCAGATGAAGATCATGACTTCGCGCGCACGGTCACGCCAGACCCGATCCTGCTTTTCCGCTATTCAGCGCTGACCTTTAACGGCCATAGAATTCACTATGACCGAGCCTATGCAATCGATGCCGAGTCCTACCCTGGTCTGGTTGTACACGGTCCGCTGCTAGCCACCTTCCTGTTAGAGCTATTCGCCGACAATTATTCCGACGCGACCCTTTCTGGCTTCAGTTTCAAGGCAATAAAGCCTGTATTCGATATCGATTCATTTCAAGTCTGTGGCAACAAACCGGACAACACCGGCAATGCGAAACTCTGGATCGCAGACAATGCTGGCAACCTCTGCATGGAAGCGCGAGTGGAGCTGGCCAACACACAATGAGCAGCACCCCTCCACTTACTGGCATAACGGTAGTCTCACTCGAACACGCAATCGCCGCCCCGCTCTGCACTCGGCAACTCGCAGAACTTGGTGCGCGAGTTATTAAAGTAGAAAGACGAGACAGCGGAGACTTCGCCCGCCACTACGATGACCGCGTTCTGGGCCAATCCTCACACTTCGTCTGGACGAACAGATCGAAACAAAGCCTAACGCTGGATTTAAAGCACAAGGACTCCGGACAGATCCTAGACAGACTGCTGGAATCTAGTGACGTGCTCGTACAGAACCTAGTACCGGGAGCAACCCGCAAGATGGGTCTGGATTTCGAACAGCTCAGCAAGCAATACGAAAAGCTCATCGTCTGCAATATCTCCGGCTACGGTCCCAATGGCCCCTATCAGAACAAGAAAGCCTACGATCTATTAGTACAGGCCGAAGCAGGATTCCTCAGCATTACCGGCACCCAGCATGAAATGGTTAAGAGCGGTATCTCAATAGCGGATATAGCCGCAGGCATGCAGGCGCAGACGGCAATACTAGCAGCGCTAATTCAACGCTCGAAGACTAATAAAGGCAGCAACATCGACATCTCCATGCTCGAAGCTATGGTCGAATGGATGGGCTTTCCACTGAACTATGCCTACGACGGCGCATCGGCGCCACAGCGAACCGGCTCAGATCACGCCAGCATCTATCCCTATGGCGCGTTTGTTACCCGAGACGAGAAAGTCATCATGCTGGGTCTACAGAACGAGCGAGAGTGGACAGTATTCTGCCAGAGCGTACTCGAGCGACCCGATCTTACAACCGACCCAAGATTTGCCAAGAATGTCTCTCGTTCATCCAACCGAGAACCACTTAAAGAGATAATCGAAGAGAAGTTCTCCAAGCTCACCTGTGAAGAGGTAGCGACGCGATTAGATCAGGCGCAAATAGCCTTCGCGAATGTAAATGACATGCCCCAAGTCTGGAATCACCCCCAGCTACATGCACTTAATCGATTAATCGATACGGAAACACCTCAGGGAACCGTCAAGAGCTTCAAACCACCGGGCAATAACAGTAGTTATGAACCTAGCTTAGGGCCAGTTCCAGCACTGGGGGAACACACTGAAGATATTCTCGCCGATCTGGGCTTCGACGCCAGTGAAATCAAGCTTTTTCAGGAAAATGAAGTAGTTTAGAACCTAGCTTCTCGTATCCTCTAGGTCTGTGTTATTATGCCCGCGATTTTGGAGAGGCAGTCAGCAGCCAAAACCCTTAAAGGGTGCCGCTGCTAAAACAATCTAGCTAAAAGCCAAGGAGCGCAAGCTCCGCACACGGCCGAAGGCCGCCCCGCAAGGGGAGAGATAATTAGCTCAGCTAATTATCGAATCAATCCCGACCGATGGGATTGCACAGAGTTCGATTTATGGAGAGATGGCCGAGTGGCTGAAGGCGCGCCCCTGCTAAGGGCGTATAGGGGAAACTTTATCGAGGGTTCGAATCCCTCTCTCTCCGCCATATACAAAAAACCCGACTTTAAGTCGGGTTTTTTGTATATGGCGGAGAGAGATTGTTTGAGAGGCCTCCGGTTCGACAAGCGCGTAGCGTCGCAGACAGCCAAAGGCTGCCCCGAAGGGGTGAGGATTTTGGCTCAGCCAAAACCCGAATCTATCCCTCTCTCTCCGCCATTTTCTTATTATTTTTAAAATACAATGA
>CAJXQP010000357.1 GCA_913058275.1 uncultured Gammaproteobacteria bacterium
CTTGTGAACGCTCCGCTGGCTGCGTCTGCTGAAAACGATTCGCTCCTCGACGCAGGCGCTGCTGTCTCTGCGCGCTGAGATTCTCCCACTGTGGCTCGAGTTGTTGCAGTATTTGTCTTTCTTCGAGCGACAAATCTGTCCAAGGAGCCTTTTCTTGAGCGAAACTAATCTGCGCGAAAAATATCACGATGTAGAGTAGCTTGTTCATGCTCGTTCTCTTAGTCATTGGTTGTCGTTTGTCACATCATCAGTGTTAGATGAATCATTAGATGAATTTTCATCTGAATCGGCTTCGGTCGAAGCATCTAGCAATTCACTAAATCCTTCAGTTAATAAGCTGTCGGGGTTTATCCATTCACCGGCATCTGTTTCAAATTGTCCTAGAAATTCTAAAAATTCTAGGTCGGGTACATCCTCGACCTGTTCGTTCTCCGCAGCGCGCGTGTTCGATAGCGCTCCGCTCATACAGGCGAATAATAGAACTCGCCCAGAATAGATTTGCAGCGTACGTCTTAGCAGAAAGCGAAACTCACAACGTGAGAAATTCGTTTTCGGCGAGCCACAAATAAAATTCCAAATTCTCATAGAGCTCAATGTCTTCGGCTGTAGCAACAAGGCCAATCTCCTCTTTCAGTGTCAGAGTGCCTGTAGGTCTGGAATTTACATAAAAAATCGATATCGCAGTTACCATCACACAAGCTGTAGTAAGCATACCCGCTGACGCGGATAAATTGAATGAATGGGATTGGGTTTTAATCCAAGCACTTAGTGAAAAGCGACTGGTTTCCGTCGTTTTCTCTTGCAGCTGTTCGAATTTGGCGACCGCGCTTTGCCGGATCTGGTCTAGTCGCGCTTCAATATCTGGCGAAAGGGCGCTGCTGTTATCCAATTCCCTGCTGACAGCCTTGGCTAAGCCTTCAGTATCTTGCGGGACTAGTTGTAGATTTTGCTGCAGTGCTGCTTGCCTGCACTCAAGCAAAGATTGCTCAATAGCTGGAGGCAGATGCGCAATGCTGGCATCTAAATGCCTGCAAATTTTTTGTACTAAAATCCCTTCATCTAATTTATTTATGGCCAGTTCTCGCCGAGTTGAGCCCGAAGACTGTGAATGGCTCGGGAATAATGGGTCTTAACACTTCCCTCAGCGCATTCCATGGCTGTTGCAGTCTGTCTCACGTTTAGTCCCTCCCACGCGCGTAGCAGAAAAGCCTGTTGCTGGCGCGCAGGCAGTCCCTCTAGAGCAATCTGTAGTTTGTTCATGCCTTCATTGGTGACAGCTTCTTCGGCGGGGAAGCGGCCGCAGGGGTCCGGAGCTGTTTGGATCGGGTCCTGGGTGTCTTCATCAGTATTGCTTAGCCAACTTCTGTGTCTATTTCTGACTGAGTTGCGGCGATATCAATCGTTGATACGGCTGTTTAGGATGCGGTAGAAAAGAGGTGCCCATTCCTGTTCGCTGCGCTCTGAATACTTTTCTACGAGCTTGAATATGGCGTCCTGCACTAAATCCAACGCATCTTTCGAATTGCCCGTCGCGATCTGAGCAATGCGGAAGGCGCGTGATTGAACGCTCTTAAGGAACTTGTCCAGCAATACCGAGCTATTCAGGTTCAAATCTCCAGAGACGGCCATATTCATAGGTTTCTTACTTCGCTAGGTTTGGCCGCCTACTGCACTATACCGGCTAATCAATACTCTATATGACTCTTTCTTAGTAATACAAACGCAATAGTGCAAGAACGGTTTACCCGAGCAAGGTCGAAATAGGAGATTTTTATAGAGGGTCCGCTTCCGCCAAGGGTCTGGCGGAAACCGTGCTGGCTTATCTAGTCGAAGAGGCCGAAGGTCAGAATGCTAAACCAGGAGCGCCGTGCATTTTGAGGGCGCGTCTGGGTGTTGATAATCTGCTGGCTGCCAGAATTCAGGGGTCTAGTAGTGGGGGCAAGCGGAGGGTCTATGCGATTGTCGCCAACGAAGCCAAACGAGACAGTGTAGAGCAGAGATGGGTTAGTAATCTCTGAGCGGATTATGAATTCACCGTCACTGTCGATGGAGGCATGGTCCGGATAGTTTTCTCGCAGTAAAGTGAGCGATGTGTCGGCTAGATCATCTAGGCCTAGCCTTAAATAGCACTCGATCATGATAGCCACACCGTCTGCAACGGCGGGAGTGCCTTGAAAATTTTCGACCACATACTGGCTGCGTCTTTGTGCTGCAACATAGGCGCGGCGATCAAGATAGTAGTTGGCTACATGAATTTCGTAAGCGGCGAGATTGTTGCGTAGGAAAACCATGCGCGCCCTGGCGTCGGCCGAATAAGGGCTGTCAGGGTAGAGTGCCAGTAGTTGTGAGAAGTCTGAAAACGATTCGCTTGCCCGACCTGGATCCCGCTTAGTCGGGTCGATGGGTATGAAGCGATTGATCAACCCTCGATCATCCGTGAATGAGGATAACCCCTTCATATAATAGGCATAGTCGATGTTCTCGTTATCCGGATGGAGGCGTATAAAGCGATCGGCTGCGGCTCTAGCAGCCTCTGAATCTGAGTTTCTATAGTAGGCATAGACGATTTCAATCTGTGCTTGCGCGGCGAATCTACCAAAGGGGAAGCGCGACTCTAGTGCCTGATAAGTGGCGATGGCACCCTGAAAATTCTGCGAGTTTAGCTGTTCTAACGCACGGCGATAAAACTGTTCTTCGGTTGATAGGCCGGCGAACTCATCGGTTTCGTCACTACCGAACCAACCACAGGCCCCTAATAATATAGATAGAGAGATAATTAGAGGTAATCTTAAAACTGAAGCGCGCACTGTTATTCCTGTTGTTGGGTCTGTCGTGTGGTTTAGTTTAGGGACTGTGCTATCGCCAGCCCGCAAAAAAACGCTATTTAACCACAGCACCGGCCGCAATCCCAACCTGTGCTGCGCCTGAGTAATCCGTGAACTCTCCTCTTTAAGTCGATACTAAAAAAGTCATCCATGACTTTTTTAGACTGTCGCTGTCTCTTATACACATCTCCGAGCC
>CAJXQP010000358.1 GCA_913058275.1 uncultured Gammaproteobacteria bacterium
AGCCTATGGTCTGCGATACGCGCATAATGAAATGGATGAGACTAAAAAAGAAAACGGATGAAGGTAGCGAGAAAGCCATTGTTGATAAAGCCACAGTAAATAGGCAAGCAAATAAAGCTCGCCTTCCACCAATAAGGTCAGCAACTATTCCTGAAAATAACTTACCCACTATTGAGCCCACTGCCCCCCAGGCTAATATTTCGCCAAGTTGAGATGTGGTTAGCATGATTTCTGGGTCTTCGGACATGGCAGGACTTAAGGCGCCAATCGTATTCCGACAAAGCATTGTCCCGCCATAGGCCAAAAACATTATTGCGAGGGTTTTCCACTGCTGATGCTGTATTTTGTTACTTTCTACCATCTCGCAGCCTTTAGTATATGCAAGTGAATCGATTGGCTCTGTAAAGTTGGAACCCGCGCTCTCTTTTGCGAAATCAGCAGCTGTCTCAAATGGCAGAGCCTAAAGAGAGTAGCTTAAGGAGTCTCTGCATCTTTACTCAGATGGCCGTACATCATCTCTTCTGCAAACTCTACACATTTAAATTCAAGCAACTGCATATTCGTATCGAGTCGTCTATACAGTGGTAGACGAATAGTCCACGGTCTGGTGTAGACATTTGGATCAGTCAGGGTTGCTTCGTACATCAATACATTAGGACCTAGGTGAGTATAACGCTCTGTTACTCGCAATGCGTCGGTGTGGTGGTTGCCTGCATGATCAAACCATGTGTCCGGTACCTGATCCGCCACATCGATAACAAGAGAATCTCCCTCAAAATGGCCTCGGCCGTGACCCATCCAACTAAATACCGGTGCCTCAAAATCGGGCCGGTTTAGATAGACAAGTCGACTTGCACTGGCGAATTCATACGCCATCACAATATGTTCTGATGACTGCACAATCTGAAATGGGAAGGGCATGTAATTAGCTCGAGGAATACCAGGCATAAAACACTTAGCCACGGGATCTAGGGTCAACCAATCTTTCTTATTGGCCTGTTGCTTCTCACGGGCAGCTGGCGTATATGGTATCGTTTCACCCTCAATCACGCCCAGGCCACCTGGTATTGCACCGGCAGCTCCAAGCATTGCTAGTGGTGGAAAATCTGCGGCGTGGGGTTCGATGTTGTAGTGCGCGCTACCTATGGTTTGCCAGATACCACCAAAATCGGGGTTGCCGTCAGCCGTCCGAGGAATTGAATTGTTTTCAGTGGTCTGACAACTTGTCAGGACGGCAAGAGATATGGTCAAGAACGGGATGATTCTACTATAGGTTTTTGCCAGATTATTCATATCCGTGTCCATCGTAGTTAATGTAACCAAAGCGACCTGGCCGCGACCAGATTTTAACCGCGGGTGATTTACATAATGAGTTTAAGTGAGCGTACATTTACTTGTTTCTGTCTGCGATAGCGTCTTGTACGCCGTACAAACCAATCATAGCAGCGGCTCCCAAGGGGGAGACTGAATGGAAAGGTACCCAAGGGATTTTCTTTTCGACCGGTAATATCAAATCTTCGCTTTCAATATCACCCTGGCAGAAGCTGAGCTCTCGACCGAGTAAAGTAGCCATGGCAATGCCCCTACCGCTATATCCTTGCGCGGCCCATACGCCATTGGCGAGGCGCAGTATTCGTGGGAACTGATCCGTACTTATTGCAATCCAACCGCTCCAGCTTTCACCCCACTCGACAGATCCAATCGAGGGATATACGTCTTTGAGGCGCCGCCTGGCGACTTTTAAATCTGCTTTACCCTTAGCGCCCATGGCGGGCCCGCCGACTCCTAGGTGAATCTGTCCATTAGGAAGTTTCCTGATGCCGGACCAGAGCTGTCGGGTATCGGTGATGAAGTGGTTCTGCGGGAGAATATCAGCCAGCAGAGTTGGGTCAATGGCAGCGGTGGTCGCGCCAAAACCTCGCACACGTATAAATCCTTCCTCGAGTCCTGGCCAAACACCCTTTGTGTAAGCGTTAGTGCAAAAATATACATTTTCGCATTCAACGCTGCCTTGGGGAGTCCTGATCCGCCAACTTCCATTTTGCATTTGCTCCACATCGACGGCGGGAGTATTGGTGTATTGCTCTGTTCCTAGTTGGTAAGCTTTCTTGAATAAGCCCCGTGCATAGGCATACGGGTTGACTGATAATGCGCGTCTATCAATTAGACCGCCACGGTAGTAGTCACTGCCAATGACTTGGCTAAATTCAGATGCGTTAAGATATTCGACGTCGGCATGCCGTGCTTGCCAGTATTCGGCGCGCGTTTGCAGTTTTTTATAGAATGGCTTTGAGTGGGCGCCGAAAGCCCATCCCCCGCCAGCAAAAGCGGCGTCTATGTTGTGGCGGTTAAGTAATTCTGAAACGAGTGCTGGACCATGTGCTAATGCATCTATAAGGCGATTACCCCGCTGCTCACCATAATGCCGGATTATCGCCTCTTCGCTATTTTTGTGGCAGGGGACTACTGAGCCAAAGGCGCGTCCAGAACCACCCCAGCCCGGGACGTTAGCTTCGAGTTGAACAACAGACTTCCCCGCTTCAGAAAGGTGTACCGCTAGGGTGTTGCCGGTAATTCCTGCGCCAATCACCACAGCATCTGTCTGGATATCGCTAAGCAACGTCTTTCTTTCGAATTCGTTGGATTCCTGAGTTTGATAGGCTGTGGGTGTACTGTAAGGCTCATAGACAGTGGACGGCATATTGTTTTTCTCAGGCGGGAAATTGAAGTTCACGTTAAATGCTCTGCACGATATCAATATTCAATTGTATAATTTAACGTTTCGCAACGAAAACTTCAAGAGAAGGGCGCTATAATTACGTGCTTTTTATAGCAAGTTAGCATTCAGTGCTGGGTTCCGAACAGCCTATGAAGATTTTCGATGATAGCCAACCTCAGAGAGTGTTTCAGTTGCTTGCGTGCCCCCCCCCGACGCAGACATTCTAATACCCGGTCAGAAAATAGCGTATGCTTCCCGCGCAATATATGTATACTCAAATAAAATTTTTGCTGGTAAGT
>CAJXQP010000359.1 GCA_913058275.1 uncultured Gammaproteobacteria bacterium
CCGCTACCCATAGTGGCATTGCCTTGTGGGTCCAGATCGATCAGCAGCACATTCTTTCGAGTGAATTTTAACGACGCAGCAAGATTTACAGAGGTCGTAGTTTTACCTACACCGCCTTTCTGATTTGCTATTGCGAGAACTTTGGCCACTGGTTTCTTCCTGACTTTATAATCTTAACTTTTGTCCTAAGCTATTAGCTTAGCTGCTGCTCTTGAACATTGTATCAAAATTCTACTGACTAGTCGGTTGGCTATGCGCAAGTATTGAAATTTAAGCCCACTGCCTTTTTCGCATTATCTCAATTAAATGGCGCTGCGATTCATTGCCTGGCACATCCAATTTAATACTTTTTGATAGCTCAAAACCATCTGGCAATCGTGCTATTTCATCTTCGGGATAATGCCCCTTCATCGCCAATAATTTGCACTCATCGGAGAATATTGGCTGCAGTATAGTCAATGTATCCGCTAGTGTAGAGAACGCTCGGCACATCACCATATCAATTTGCTGGATACTTTGATAGTGCTCTATTCGACAATTTTCGATGGTGATATTACCCAAGCCTAACTGGATTTTTGCCTGAAACATGAACCGCGTTTTCTTACCGTTGGAGTCAATCAATACAAACTGTTTGTCGGGATTCAAGATCGCTAAAGGAATCCCAGGCAGCCCTGCACCAGCACCAATATCTAGTAGTAGATTTCCTTCCAGGTGCGGATCTACAGAAAGACTATCGAGAATATGCCTCGAGACCAGCGAAGCTGATTCATTGCCACCGAGTAGGTTGTACGCCGAATTCCATTTCTTAAGTAATTCGATATAGGCCAGCAGCGAGGAAAGCATTTCCTCATTGCAGTTTAGCGACAGCGATGAAATTCCACGCTGCAATTCCTCTCGAGTTGAATCCGTCATCAGTTATTCCCGTGAGACTAGCCAGCCTTGCGATTTACCGACCGGTGTTTCTTCAGATAGATTAGCAAGAGCGATATTGCTGCTGGAGTAATACCGGGGATGCGGGAGGCTCGACCAATATTCTCTGGTTTGGCTTCGAGTAATTTTTGCTTTAACTCATTTGAGAGGCCCTGCATCTGCTGATAGTTGAAATCAGCAGGCAACTTTGTGTTCTCTTGCTTCTTCAAGCGTTCAATGTCTTCTTCTTGTCGATCTATATAACCCTGATACTTGATCTGTATTTCGGCTTGCTGTGTTGACTGAGCCTCAATCCCTGCCTGTGCTTTATACGCCTTGCCGTCCGAAGAATCCGGCTCACCGTTATACGCCGCTAACAAGGGGCCGTGCTCTACTCTAGGCCTAGCAAGCAAATCAGCTAAGCTGTATTCGCGGGAGATGGGTTTTTCTAATAAGCGGTTTATGCGCTCAGCTCGATCTGTATTGGGCTGCACCCAAGTACGGCGTAAGAATTGCAGCTCTTCTTCAATTCGGATTTTCTTCTCACTGTAAAATTCCCAGCGCTCATCATCAACCAAACCTAGCTTTCTCCCGTGTTCGGTAAGACGCAGGTCCGCATTATCCTCTCGCAAGGTTAATCTGTATTCCGCTCGACTCGTAAACATGCGATAGGGCTCGTTTGTACCAAGGGTAATTAGGTCATCGATTAACACACCGATGTAAGCCTCATCTCTTCTTGGGCACCAAGATTCAAGTCCACGCGCAGCTAGGCCTGCATTCAATCCAGCCATCAGCCCTTGTGCGCCAGCCTCTTCGTAGCCAGTTGTGCCATTGATCTGACCAGCAAAGTAGAGCCCCTTAACGAATTTAGTTTCCAGAGAGTAATGTAAATCTCTCGGATCAAAGAAATCATATTCAATCGCATAGCCTGGGCGAGTTATGTGTGCGTTCTCAAAACCCTTAATCTCACGAACCATTTCCAGCTGCACATCGAACGGCAAACTTGTAGAAATACCGTTTGGATAAAGCTCTTTTGTATTCAAACCTTCCGGCTCGACAAATATCTGATGAGATGATTTGTCAGCAAAGCGCATCACCTTGTCTTCAATCGATGGACAGTAACGCGGCCCCGTTCCCTCGATAACTCCCGTATACATGGGCGAGCGATCCAACCCTCCACGAATTACCTCATGGCACTTTTCGTTAGTGTTGGTGATGTAGCAATTGATTTGTGCAGGGTGATCCGACTGTTTCCCAAGGTAAGACATTACTGGTAGAGGCGTGTCGCCTTCTTGAACTTGCATTACCGAAAAGTCGACAGAGTCGGCATCGAGTCGTGGCGGCGTACCTGTCTTAAGACGATTGACGCGAAAAGGCAATTCACGCAATCTATTGGCGAGTGCTATTGCAGGTGGGTCTCCAGCTCTACCGCCCGAACTATTCTCCAGGCCGATGTGTATTTTTCCGCCTAGGAAGGTGCCTGTGGTTAGCACAACTCTTGGGGCTTTGATGAGCATTCCCATCTGTGTAATGACCCCGACGATTGCCCCGTCTTCGATGAGGAGATCATCTACGCCTTGTTGGAACAACGAGAGGTTCTCTTGTTGTTCCAACATTTCTCGGATTGCTGCCCTGTACAGAACTCTATCAGCCTGTGCCCGAGTAGCTCTGACCGCAGGGCCCTTGCTCGCATTTAAAACTCGAAATTGTATGCCTGCTAGATCTACAGCTTTTGCCATAGCCCCGCCGAGAGCATCGATCTCTTTAACCAAATGGCTCTTACCAATCCCGCCAATAGCCGGATTACAGGACATTTGACCTAAGGTTTCTATACTGTGAGTAACCAGCAAAGTAGAAACGCCTTGACGAGCAGAAGCCAGGGCTGCCTCAGTACCAGCATGCCCTCCGCCAACAATGATTACGTCAAATGCTTTGCTGTATTCCACGGTGTTGCAGATCCTATCTAACTGGCCTATTTAAACGGCTGGCAAGTATAAAGCCTAATTCTCAAACTGATAGTTTTATTAAAATCTAGCTAATACCTAGTTAGATGTATTTATTAGTTATATGTATATATAGAGTATTAATG
>CAJXQP010000360.1 GCA_913058275.1 uncultured Gammaproteobacteria bacterium
GACTCCACGCTACTGCTTCTATTGATGGGGGCGTTCACTAGCTTCTTCCTTGGCATCGGCATGACTGTGACCGCCGCCTATATTTTTCTAGCGATTGTGCTTGCGCCTGCTCTGATTCAGGGCGGTCTAGATCCGATGAGTGTGCATTTGTTTATTCTCTATTGGGGAATGCTGTCTTTCATCACCCCACCAGTTGCTCTAGGGGCATTCGCCGCGGCGAGCATAGCTGGCGCATCCGCACTGTCTACCGGATTCAAGGCAATGCGACTCGGTAGCGTGATCTATTTTATTCCCTTTTTCTTCGTGTTAGAGCCAGCACTTATAATGTCCGGCACCTGGTGGGAGACGTTGTTTGCAACAGCAAAAGTTGCGGTAGGCATAGTGCTGATTGCTGGCACTCTGCAGCGCTATTTACTAGGGGTGGGGTTTCTCGATCGCAGTGGGCCGCTCGGCGTGGCTGGTCGTGCATTGGCGCTCGTTGGTGGTGGCCTGATCGCTTTGCCGACAACTGAGGTCATTGGCATTAATGTGAGTGACGCGACTCTTCTTATTAGTGGTGGCACTATGGCGATTACAGGTGTGTTGCTGAGTCGCAGTGCAGCTCCTGATTTAGATACACAGACGCCGTTGGTATCCGGGGCCCAAATTTGAGAATGACATCATGTTAGTGGTCGATCCAATAGACGCTCCTTGCGGTGCAACTATTAGCAATATTGATCTTTCGTTGGACATTTCTGAGCAGAGTGTGGCAGAACTACGTCAGGCTTGGCTGCAGCACCATGTGCTGGTGTTTCCTAACCAAGTACTTAGCCCAGCAGATATCGAGCGCTTTACCCTAAGCTTTGGCAATTTTGGTGATGACCCATTCTTCAGCCCTATTGAGGAAAATAGTCACATTGCCGCCATAAGTCGTGGCGCCAATGAGACTACTCCTCTTTTTGCCGAGAACTGGCATACGGATTGGAGCTTTCAGGCGAAGCCGCCGATTGGTACCTGCCTATACGGTATAAAGATTCCTCCTATTGGCGGTGACACGCTTTTTTCAAATCAGCACAAAGCCTACGATGAGTTGCCTGTCGCTCTTAAGAATAGGATTGAGCACTTAAAGGCGATTCATTCGGCTGAGTATGCCTATTCACCCGACGGTGTTTATAGTGACAAGCATGAGAAAAATGCTGGGCGTAGCATGGATATAGTTGTATCGGATGAAGCTAGGCGATCACAAAGCCATCCGTTTATTCGGGCACACACAGAAACTGGCGCGTTGGCTCTTTATTCCACTGCAGGTTACATCCAAGGCTTTTCTGGTATGGAAGTGCAAGAGAGTAAAGAGCTATTACAAGAACTCCACCAATATCAGGGTTCGCCTCAATTTGTGTATCGCCACAAGTGGCAGCCTAATATGTTAGTTATGTGGGACAACCGTAGTGTCTTACATAAAGCAACTGGTGGGTATGATGGGTATGAGCGCTTGTTGCATCGAACTACGATTTCTCAATTTGACTAGAAAGGAAGTTCTCATGAAGAGTATCGGACTGCAGTTTCCCTATGGAGTGCTAGCGGTTATTGGGGTTTTCGTTACCTGGTATTACAATTTGCAACCGATGGAGATGAGCTATATTGAAGGTCTCTATGCAAATCCCGCTGCTTCTTCTTTTACCAATGACCTGATCGTTGTTGTATTGGCGTTTCTTCTTTGGTCGTTCGTAGAAACAGGACGCCTGAAAATGTCTTATGGGGTATGGATAGCTATCTTCGTCTTTACGTTCGTTATTGCCGCCGCGATGACCGTACCTCTGTTCATGTTGCTGCGCGAACGTCGCTTGATTGCAATGGCGGAATAGTCTACTGAGACTGGAGTCAGTGCCGTGTCGAGCACTCTTTGCGTTTTCATTTCTTCTGCTGGCTGTGAATTGCGGTTAGCGGACTTCTCTGTTATCTACGTCATTTATGAGCGCGAAGTAACTCTAAAAGTCCACCAATGGTCAAAACGTTGCTGGCCCAAGGGCGGTCGTGGAGTAACCATGGTTTCGATATCCGTAGTTTGTAGCTTAACTACTCGAGCTCGAAACGCTCTGTCCATAGTTACGGGGTCGGTTTCGCGGTTCAGCAGTACCGGATAGACAAGATTTCCCAGCCGAAGAGTGGCTTGCTCATCGCTGCCTACTCTCGCTGCCCAGTATTTTCGATCACAGACAGAGCAACTCAGAAATAATTCGCCCTCAGGCGTGGCCATGCAGTTAAGATTAATGGAATGCGGGCGAATGCCTGCCCAAATCTGTAACTGGCAGAGGTTCTCCTGATTGGCCGTAGTCGTGTTCCAATCGTCAACGGGTGTTGCGACCCGGTCACCAAATAACAGCCCGCCGGGAGTCAGCGTGCAGGGACAGATACTGGAGAAGATCATAAAACCGACTGCAGTAGTCAGGAGTAGCGGAAACACTCCACCACCAATCCACAGTTTCAGGTTTCTATTGCTGCCGGCTACCGCTTCGTTCACCGTTTAGTTCTCCTGTTGTTAGCTATCGAGTCTGGATATACCACGCACTCTGAGCCTAGTTAGAATAAAAGCTATAGCCAGCTATGCCTATTTTTACGTCGGACGTCAAACTACGTTTATTCGATACAGTACCAACCCCAGAGCGAGGAAATATCTCTATGGTTTGCTCTGCGCGATGTTGAGCATTGCTGTTCTACTAGAAAATAACTATTTAATGATCTCCTCGAGTCTAGCGTTTAGAACGCCGGCGATAGTATTCAACTCGTCATAATATTCATTCTTCTCTCGCAGTGCCGCCATTGCTTCGCTCAATATCCGGTACTCATCAGCAAGCACTCCTTGTAATTGACGGGGGGTCAGCAGTGGATTAGCTCCTCTGCGTGCACTTCGCGAATTCGCGGTTCTTGTGCTGATAGTAAATTGCGGCTCGCATACCTCTCTCTTAATCCAGGAGCCGGTAGGCGAGTAGTCATGGCAGACAATCTTAAAT